>DITG01000141.1 GCA_002422045.1 Acholeplasmataceae bacterium UBA6190 | reverse complement strand
GAGGTGTATTGATGATGATAACCATGAAAAACGTGATCCGAGAAGGACATCCCACTTTAGTGACAGTTGCAAAACCTGTGAAATTGCCGCTCTCGCAAGGTGATCAAAAACTACTGAAAGATTTGCTCGAGTATGTGAAGCATTCACAAGACGAAGAGATGGTTGAAAAATACGATTTACGTCCGGCAGTGGGTATTGCCGCACCACAGGTCAATGTATCGAAGCGTATGTTCGCTGTGCATGTGACTGATTTTGACGGTACGCTGTATTCCTATGCGCTTGTGAACCCTGTCATGACATCCAAAAGCAGCGAATTGATTTATGTTCCTGGTGGCGAAGGTTGTTTGTCAGTTGATCGTACCACTGAAGGGTTGACACCGAGATACGCTTGGGCGGTATTTGAAGCCTTGAGTTATGATGTCGTGAGTAAAAAACTCTTTTCCATCGAAATTCGGGTCGAGGGTTATGTCGGCATTGTCTTTCAGCATGAATATGACCACATCAACGGCATCATGTATACCAGCAAACTGTTCCCTGAACTACCTATGGCAAAACCAGCGTTTGAATTTGTTGAAACACCTGAATCTACTTCATAAAGGTTCGAATGATTTTAATCTGATTATCTAAAATGTCATCGTAGGTGACATTTTTTGTTTCTTCATTGGGGAATATGATCTTAGATAATGCAGATCTTGCGGATTCTTTCTTCTTTTCGGTATGACCAAAGAGTTTTTTAAAGAATCCTTCCTTTTGCGGCGTATCGGGAAAATGAGTCTGATACACCTTGTTGTCCATGATCATGAATCCATCAAAACGGTCGCGATCCAGTTTCTTGATGATTTCAAATGCATTGGTCTTACCGTGACCGATCAATTTTGGCTGTCCACTGGCATCAGCATCCACACACATGAACGCGCCAATCAGAGATTTCAGTGTGCGATAGGCTGTTGTTGTCGATTCGCCATTGGCCATGATGGATGTCGGATCAAAGAGGACTGAAACATGGTTCGTCTTCAACTTCTTGATGATGAACGCATAGGTGGATGCCTTATAGTCAAAGACTGGCAATAAAATGATCTTTTTACCATTCTTATAGGCATACTCAAAGAATGGTGTCAATACTTTTTCAATCTCAGCATATTCATTGATCACATCATTAAACTTGGGTAATCTGAACAAGACATGCGTCATCTTCAAACGTTCCGCCAGTTTGATCATGTATTTGAATTCATCCAGCGTATCGGTCTGTTTTCTGGTATCGGTGAGTTGAAAAGACTGGATGTTGGAATCCAATATCCCTATTTTCATCTTATTCAATTTCAAGTCGTTCGCAATCTTTTTCAAATCGTTATCGGAGACTTCAATCAGGGGCTGGCCATTATAAGTTCTTAAACAAATGGTATCAATGCCATGACGCTGTGCAAACAGCATCTGATCCTCAAATGTCGAGTGACCCTCTGCATCGAAAAATCCAGTGATGGTTGGTTTCATAGTTTCCTCCATTCATACATCAGAATGCCACCGGCGACACTCACATTGAGACTTTCAACATGTTCTGTCTCAATCGTGACTGAAGCATCCGCCAACGCTCTAAGGCTTGGGTTCACACCGTGACCCTCATTGCCAAGAATGAGCACAACGTGATTGACGTTTGTCATTGTACCTTCCTCATGCGCATCCGCATAGAGAATGGTATATCCTTTGGGTCTTAACTGACTGATGGCTTCGACCAAAGGCTTTCGTTCCACATAGACATCAAAGATTGAACCCTTGGATGCCCTGATGGTTTTTTCATTGTATAAATCTGCCGAACCATGGGATAAGATGACGTGAACGAAACCGAATGCGGCAGCGCTTCTGATGAGTGCTCCGACATTGTCAGGATCTTGAACATCATCGAGCATCAGTATTTTCTTGGATTCTCGCTTTAGGTTTAGTTTTTTGCAAACAGCGATTTGATCAAATGGAGTTTCTGTCTGCTGCAACTCATCCATCAGGCTTTCATCGATCAGTGTGCCTTCAAGCAAGGGATTCGATGTGATGATGGATTCGATGGCACCTGCTTGTTTCGCTTTTTCAATCTGATGTGTGCCGTAAACCAGAAACAGACCATGGATATCCCGATACTTCTTGAGCATGAGACTTTTCCATAATTTGAATTGTTTGTTTTGTTTGGAGACCATCATGCGTCACATCACTCTTTTCTTGCCTGAAACCAGTTTTTTTGTCATGCCTTGTCATCATATCTATTCTATCATATATGATATAATATCATCGGTGGTGAACATATGAAAAAACATGAAATACTCGAAACAGCACAAGCACTTCTCGAATCACAGCCCAATCAACTGGCACTATTATCCAATGCATCTGCATTTATTCATGAGACTTTTGACCGAATCAACTGGGTAGGTTTTTATCTCTTTGATTCCAAGGTCTTGACGGTTGGACCCTTTCAAGGCAAGGTCGCTTGTTCCGTCATTCCTCTGGGTAAGGGCGTCTGCGGAGAAGCTGCACAGACTCACAAAACGATGGTCGTCAAAGACGTACATCATCATCCGAATCATATCGCATGCGATGCCAATTCTAGATCCGAAGTCGTCGTTCCGATTTTCATCAAAGGCAAGCTCTTTGGGGTCCTTGATGTCGATAGTCCCGTCGAAAACAGATTCGATCCTGAAATCGTCTCATTCTTCGAACAATTCGTTGACTTATTGGTGAAAACAATTGACAAATGATACCCTGTAGGGTAAAATTGAAAGCGTCGGTGAAAAGCAGGCAATTGATTGAAACATGTGCGATCCCTACCATTTGGAGCCCT
>DITG01000140.1 GCA_002422045.1 Acholeplasmataceae bacterium UBA6190 | reverse complement strand
TCATGGTTATCATCATCAATACACCTCACTACCATTATATCATAAAGGAGAATGCCAATGCGTATCGATAAATTTCTCTCCAATCTCAAATATGGCTCTCGAAGTGATATGAAAACCATGATCAAAGCACATGAGATCACCATCGACGACGAAAGAGTCATCAAGGTAGATCAAACCCTCAACCCTATGACTCAAACCGTCAGAATTGACGGTGTTACCGTCTTTTATCAAGACCCCATTCATATTGCACTTTATAAGCCCAAAGGGTTTCTATCGGCCAATACGGACCCTATGCACCCGGTTGCACTCAGTTTGATTCATGAACCTTACAACCGGTTTGACCTATCGATCGCAGGTAGACTCGATCTGGATGCGGAAGGGCTCTTGATTCTGACCACAGATGGAGATTTGCTTCACCAAATCACACATCCCAATCATCATCTGCCCAAAACTTATGAAGTGATTGTGGATCAAGAGTTTTGTCACCCCAAAGCGTTGCTTTCGGGCGTCTTGATCAAAGATGGCAAAGGCAATCCTTACAAGGCTCAAGCATTGGCCATCGAACATGAGGGAATCCATGTTAAAATCATCATTGATGAAGGTAAATTCCATCAGATCAAACGGATGTTTGGTGCGGTTGGATATGATGTCATCAGTTTGAAAAGAACATCAATCGGGAGACTCTCTCTTGGGTCGCTTGAACCCGGTCAATACCGTACTTTCAGAAAGGAAGAACTCTTATGACAGACATCATCATGCAAGCCTATCATGTTTTAGATGAGATCAGACGTGATCCCATTTATCAATCGATCCAGACACTGGATCAAAAGATAGGAATACTCTACGCTTCTGAAATCGAAGCTTTCCAAAAAGCAAAAGCCCTATATGAATCGATCATGTCCACTGGGGGCACTTACCATCCCGATTTCAAGGATGTTGTCAAATCATTTAGCGAAACCAAAGCGGTTTTATATGCAAAAACTGAAGTCAAAGCCTATTTTGATGCAGAAAAAATATTTCAAGATGAGCTCAATACGTTTTTATTCGATATGACTCAGGCAGTATCAAGTCATATCAAAACCCCAGACAAGATGGGGATTGTCAAAAAAGGAGGAAGCTGTCATGTACGCTAACCGCATGTCATATGTTGTATTCTATCAGGGCAAACAAGTGATTGACAAATTGAAGTCAATGCCTGTTGACATCACCTATGTTTCGGAAAAGCAAGGTTATGCAGTTGTCTATGGAGACAAGGATATCGAAGCCAATTTGAAGAAACAACTCAAAGATGTCAAAGGATTCAAGTTCGTCGGTGCTTCACAGATGTTCGATGCGAATCTGAATTTTTAATGTGTTAAGTAAATACACTTGACACTGTTTTGATTTCATGTATAATAGTCATGGAATATCTAAAAGAAAGAGAGAACACAATTATGGCAGTTAAAATCAGATTACAACGTTTTGGATCCAACAAGAGACCTTTTTACAGAGTAGTAGCCAGTGAATCAACCAGATCAAGAGATGGCAAGTTCCTTGAAATCATCGGAACATACGATCCTTTGATCGGTCAAGTGAATGTCGATGCTCAAAAAGCTCAACAATGGATCAACAATGGTGCACAACCCACAGACACTGTAAAAAGTTTATTCAAGAAGTATAGCGTACTCGGCAAATAACAAAAGGGGGAACAAACCATGGCGGTTGATTTTGAAAAACTCATCAAAAATATGATAGTGCCATTAGTCGTTAACCCAGATGATGTATTAGTCAAGATTCTTTCAACAGATGATGAAACCATAACCATTCAGTTATTAGTCAATGAAGCGGATTTGGGACGTGTCATCGGCAAAGGCGGAAAAATCGCAAGTGCGATGCGTACAATCGTCTATGCTGGCGCTTCGAAAGAAGGCAAGCGTGTTCAGATTGACATCGACTCATTTTAAGGATGAGTGACATGTATTTGATTGGAAACATCACCAATTCACATGGCATCAGAGGAGAGGTTAAAATCTACAATTATAGTGATTTTAACCGCTTTTTCGTTGGTGCGACCTTGATTGTCATGATCAAAGGTGTCAAAAAAACGTTTGAGATCGAACGCGTACGTCCTCAAGGGAATCTATTTGTCGTCAAATTCAAGGGTTATGACAACATCAATGACATTCTGCCATTCAAAGGCATGGATGTTTTTTCAGAACATGATGTCCATGACCAACTGGATGAGGATGATTTCCATTATGAAGACTTAGTTGGCAAATTCGTCTATGACACGGAAGGCCAAAAAATCGGACAAGTGATCAGTGTGATTCCTGTGCCTCAGGGACATCTGCTCGAAATTGAAAAAACAGATGGAAAAAAAGCGCTGGTGCCATTTGTCGAAGCGTTTGTTCAATCCGTTGAAAAAGATAGAATCGTCATCCAAACGATTGAGGGACTCTTATGATCATCGATATTGTCACGATTTTCCCAGAGTTTTTCGATCTGTTCCTGAAAACGTCTATCATCAAAAGAGCCATTGATGCACACATCATCGATATCAGATTGCATCAGTTAAGAGACTACAGTCACAACAAACACAAGAAAATAGATGACACGCCTTATGGCGGAGGCGCAGGCATGCTCATGCAGTTTCCTCCGTTTTTCGATATCATCAAGACACTGAAAACAGAAGATACGACCGTGATCTTGTTATCACCTCAAGGCAAGCTGTTCAATCAGAATGAAGCCAAGGGTCTAGCTCAAAAAAAACATTTGATATTGCTTTGCGGACATTATGAAGGCGTTGATGCCAGAGTAGAGTCGCTTGTTGATATGGAAATCTCAATTGGAGACTATGTGCTCACCGGCGGAGAAATTCCTGCCATGATTGTCGCAGATACAGTGTCGAGATTAGTACCTGGCGTCATTCATGAAGATTCGGCAGAAACAGACAGCCTTCAGCATGGATGGCTGAAATATCCCCAATACACCAAACCGGAATCCTATCAGGGATTTGTTGTCCCTGAAGTCCTGATTTCGGGGAATCACCAAAAGATTGAGGTATGGCGTGAAGAAGCTTCCATCAACAGTACGCTTCAAAAACGGCCAGATCTCATCCAAGAGATCGATTTGACGGATCAAGAAAAAAAGATACTCAAAAAATTGGGTTATCCAGTCAAGGTTTAGCCTATTTCTTGATTTATCCATGTAAAAAGAATAAGATAGTAACGTAAGAAGTGTTCTTTTTTAGTCAAGAACATGTCAAATAGAGGTAAATGTGAAACAATTCATCCAGAAACTTACACAAAAAAATCAACTCATCGAACTGCTCATCATGGTGATGATTGTTTTTACGCTTGACTTTATTTTCATCTTCAAATATGGATTCAATATCACACTTGAACATTGGATCATTGCATTTTTCAATGTTGCCTTGGTGGTTTCAACACTCAGTTTCATTCGCAATGCCAAGCATCGCTATATCGCTTATGTGGTATTCATCTTGATCATGTTCACGTTTTTTGTCACCGACAGTACACTTTATTATTTCAAACAAGATGTGACATCAATTGCAATGCTCTTAGAGTCTGGCAAGAATACGATGAAGATCGGTCTGAAGTACAATCCGCTCAAAGCCTACAATATCTTTGTATGGCTCATCATCGCCTTCTTTGTCTATTTGGGTTCCAAAGCGCTGTACCGTGTGATGAAGAACCAACCCATCATCAAGCGGGGAAACCTTGTCAAAAAGACCCTCTATTTGATGCTCTCCATCTTAGGTTTGACATTCTCTCCAGCCATCATCAAGGAAACAGATCAGTTACTATTCAATACACCATCGGACAAGGCGTTGTTCGTACAACGATTTGGCTCGATTACCTATCATGCTAAAGATATCGCAACCTATACTGCCAATGCACTCAGACCTCTATTTTTCAAGGATGATTATGTGACTGAAATCAATGATCGTGTCACAGATACGCTAGGCGATAAATCACCTTGGTTCGGTGCATTAACCGGTAAGAATCTGATCATGATCATGTGTGAAACCTGCGAAGAATATGGATTCACCAGAGAACATACCCCAAATTATTACAGACTGTATGATCGAAGCATCGTGTTTGACAATTTTTACTCGGCAGCCAAAAGCAATTATACTTATGATGCCGAATTTAAGTCGCTCACATCGATGATGTATTTTCAAGCGGATAACTTCATGTATACCTATGGAGAAAACGTCTATCCCAATGCACTCCCTTACGTACTAAGAGGTGCAGGATATACTGCCAATTCATTCCATGATTTCAATGCCGATTTCTTTAACCGTGATGTCATTCACCCCAATATGGGATTTGAACGATACAGAGGGGTAGAAGAATTGGTTGTTGATCCGGGTGATTTTTGGACACTTGACTCCTTGATGTTCGACCAGTTTAAAGATTTGATTGTGCCTATACAGGATGAACCCTTCTTTTCATTTGTGATGACGGTGACACCTCATGGTCCGCACAATGAGTATCGAGACGAACTTGAAGCCTATTACCAGATCCTCGATCAGGATCCACTTTATGTGAATGAATCGCTTGAGTTTAGAACGATTACAGCTGCTCAAATGAATTTTGATGAAGGTCTAGGCATGATGCTGGATGATTTGGAATCCAAGGGCTTGATGGAAGAAACCGTGATTGTCATGTTCTCTGACCATAAGAATTATTCGAGTCAACCCATCACCTTAGAAAAAACACCCAATAGCGATATTCCATACGAAATCGAAAAAGTACCATTTCTGATTTATGCACCAGGCATAACTCATGAAGTCAATAGCACCTTATCTTCACATTATGACATCACACCGACAGTGCTTGATTTGTTGGGTATTCCATATTATCAAGATTTCTATCATGGAGAAAGTATTTTCTTGGAAGAAAGAGCAGATCGTCCGATCATACTGTCTTATTCAAGCTGGATTTCTCTTTCTCACAAGATCATGTTTGATCAGGTTGTATCAGGAGAAATCGACGAAGAAGCCTTCCTCCAGTTGAAGCAAACGATTTATGATACCATCGTCTTTTACGAAAAAGTCTTCATTTCGAATTATTTCAGTTTTGAAAACCCATATTATTACTTAAGGGATGAATAATCACAAGATTTGATTTGAAAATGGTTGCAAGTTCCCTTGAACTTTGTTATAATAAAAAGGCCGTCATGATGATGGCATATCAATTGAGCACAATGGTCCGCTGTCACAGAACAAGAACATTGGAAGAAAGAGAGTGAGTCGAACATGTCAAGATTAAAAGGGCAAGCACTGATTGCCGCGATTACAGCCTCTTACATCAAGGAAGTACCAACCTTTAGTCCTGGTGATACTGTCAAAGTATACGTCAAGATCAAAGAAGGAAACCGTGAACGTATTCAGATGTTCGAAGGTCTGGTCATTAAAAGACAGGGCGGCGGCGTATCTGAAACATTTACTGTCCGCAAAGTTTCCTATGGTATTGGTGTAGAGCGTACATTCCCGGTCCATTCGCCAGCAATCGAAAAGATTGAAGTGGCACGCTTCGGAAAGGTCAGACGCGCGAAGTTGAATTACATCCGCACGCTATCTGCCAAGGCATCCAGAATCAAAGAAAAACGGTCATAACGTTTTACAAGACAAAAAGTTGTTATCCGTCAAAAAGATGTGTGTTCATTCCACATCTTTTTGTTTGGTCATTGTATGACAAAATAATGACAAAACATTTCAATTATTTAAGTATTTTTGACAGTGAATAGAAAAAATGTTACAATCCCATATACAACTATGACAAAATGACAACGAAAAACCGATTGTTGAAAGGTATGCCCATGAATCAAAACTTTGTCGATAAAATTCAAGAAAGACTCAATACTTTCGTCAGAAATAACTGTTGCATCATTGCAGGTGTCGATTTGACATTACCTTTTGATTCGGTATCCATCGTCGCGATCAATGAAGATATAAAGCACAATGAGCAATTACACGTCACGAAGTACGAGATTGATCATCTCGGATTGTTTTGGTATCAATCTGACTCAGGTATGGAAGTTGACAGTTCAGTGGTTTTGTTGATGATTGATGTGATCGAGAGTCATGCCAAAGTGATGATGCTTGAAGATAGAGTTCATATCATGCAGACCGTTTTGGATGAATTACCCGAAATGATTGCTGTGAAAAATCTCAATCAGGAATATATCATCGCCAACAAAAAAGCCGATACATTATTCCAAAGCAAATTTGAAACCATCGTCGGAAAAACAGTGACTGATCTTTATGGCGAACAAGAGAAAACCCGTGTTGTTGGTTTCGATCAGGAAACACTATCGAGTCGTCAACCCATACAAAAAGAGATCATGATGAAAGGCCCGAACGGAATGTTCGAAGTTGAGGCACTCCGTATGCCCGCATTTCTTCAAGAGGGTCATTTGGCAGGAATCATCAGCATCAATCGCAGTATCGAGGAGAAGAAACACATTCAAAATCAGCTGATGAAGTCATTGTCATTTCAAGACACACTCATCAAGATTGCGATGCAATTCATCAACGTGCATGAAGAAGAAGCCGATCAAGCCATTCAAGATGCTTTGGCGATGGCAGGCGAGCGTATGAAGGCAGACCGGGTTTATGTGTTTGATTATGATTTTGTTGTTGGAACCACATCCAATACCTATGAGTGGTGTGGAGAAGGTGTAACCCCAGAGATTGAACATTTGCAACAGTATCCTATCGCTGACATTGAAGATTTGTGGCTGAAATATCACAGAAATCATGAAATGGTGTACATCGAAGACCTTGAATCACTGGATCACAACGAGGTGATTTATCAATACCTTGCCCCGCAAGGCATCAAGTCCATTTTGACTATACCCTTGTTTCATAATGATGAACTGATTGGATTTGCTGGTTTTGATGCGACCAAAGAAATCAGACATTGGTCAGAAGAAGACCGAAAACTATTACAAATACTTGCTGAACTCATTGTCAATCTCAAAGTCAAGATCATGTTCAGTCAGGAACTTATTTTACAACGTCAGAAAGCTGAACAATTCAGTCAATTAAAGACTCAATTCATTACAAACATGAGTCATGAAATCAGAACACCTTTGTCTGGTATCTATAGTGCAATCAACTTACTTCTGGGCACACACTTTTCACCACAGCAGATTGAGTATCTTGAACTGGCAAAGTTATCCATCGAGACTTTGTCAAGCATTGTTAACGATATATTAGACATCTCTCAAATAGAACAAGGTAAATTGAAGATGGACATCCATGATATCTGTTTAGAACAGGAAATGTTTCAAATCGCTAAACTTGAAGAGTTGCTTGTTACACAAAAAGGATTACGATTCGACTATGATTATGATTATCGAATCCGCCATGAAGTCGAGTTTGACAGAATCAGATTGCGTCAAATCATTATTAATCTGACACATAATTCCATTAAATATACCGACCAAGGTTTCATTAAGATTGGTGTCCATTTTGTGAATGAAGATGATGATCATTATTGGATCAAATACATCGTTGAAGACACAGGATCAGGCATACCTGAAGCATCACTCCCTTACATTTTAGAACCCTTTTATCAAGCAGATCAATCATCTTCAAAGATGTACCAGGGAACAGGACTTGGGTTATCCATCGTCAAGGAAATCTTAAGTTATTTCAATGCTCAAATTGAGATAGAATCAAACATGAAGACGGGCACTAAGGTCAGTTTTGTTTTGAAGATGAAAAAAGGTAAATTACTGTTCAATGATCATCTGCTCATCAACAAAGAAATTCTCATCATTCAATCGGATAATATGCCCAATGATTTAGGGACATCATTTTACAAATCTATGGGTATCCATGCCATGCGTATACCAGCAAGTGAAGTTTTGAATACACCTCAAAAACGTTATGATTTTGTTGTTTTCGAAATGGATCTCACCCATGTAACCAAAGCATGGTTGGAACAAGTCGTATCATTGACCGCGGGAGAGCGCACTCAACTGATATGTTGTAATCTTGTTGGTATCAAATATGAAGAAGATGAGTTAAAACAACTCGGTATTGACCTGATCTTGAATTTTCCATTGACAAGAGCAAAAGCTCTAGAGATGTTAACACATCAGGTTTCAGATACAATTGAACCTATTCAGTCCAGTACAAAACAAGCGTTGTTTAACCGAGAGTCCATCTTGATTGTGGATGACAATCCAATCAATCTTCAAGCATTGTCGAGCATTCTTGAAACTGAAAATCTATCCGTTGACAAAGCGAGTGGTGGCGAAAAAGCGATTGAGATGATCAAGAACAAGTCTTACAACCTAGTATTCATGGATATCCAGATGCCAAAGATGGATGGTTATGAGACTGTTCGCATCATTCGATCACTCGGATATTCCAGCAATCAACTGCCAATCATCGCTGTTTCCGCCAATGTGACTTTGAATTCCGAGATGCTTGCCAAAGCAGCGGGTATGGACGGATATATCAAGAAACCTTATAAAATCAAAGAACTGATGGATGTCATCTTGCTCCATCTTGAAGAAAAGACATGCGAACGAGAAATCATCAACATGTCGACCGATGCATTACCTTTTAATTCGGAGTATTTAATGATGCTGTTTAAAAACAAATCTTATTTGGGTGAAAAAGTCATCAGTGCCTTTTTTGAAGAGTACGGCTCGAACGTACGCGACCTCAAACAGGCTTTTGAAGAACAGGATTTTGCAAAGGTGAGTCAAATTGCTCACTATCTCAAGGGATCTGCCGCTTATGCAGCTGCTGAGCGGATCGTTTGGTTGTGTGATGAAATCATGAAGAGAGCCAAATCTGATCAAAAAAACAGTATCAAGCAACTGATTGAGCGCATTGATCCTGAAGTTCACGAATGGATAAGTTCAGTCAATGCATGGCAAAAGGAGATGAACCAATGAAAGTATTGATTGCAGAAGACAATCTCATCCATCAAATGATTCTCGAAGAATATCTAAAAGATACTCAATTCGATGTATTGACTGCCAACAATGGCGAAACAGCATGGGAATTGTGGAAAGAACATGCACCTGAAATCGTGGTTACCGATATCAATATGCCAATCATGGATGGATACGAACTGATTCAACAAATCAGAGATCATGAAATAGGAACGCATACACATATCATTACCATCACAAGTAAACGGGATGTCGATGAACTGGGTCGAAGTTTTGATTCCGGATCTGATGATTTCATGTTCAAGCCCATTCATGAAGAAGAGTTGATTTACCGATTGAAAGTTGGTGAGCGTGCTCACCAAAATTCAGATAAGAAGGCTTTTTTTGACACACTCGCCAGACTGACGGAACTTAGAGACAGTGATACGGGTGGTCATGTCAAGCGTATCAGTGATTTCACAAGAATCATCGCGTTGGCGATGAAAAAACAACCGCAATATGCCGAGATTATGACGGAAACTTACATTAAGAACCTTGTATTTTCAAGTATTTTGCATGACATAGGCAAAATTGGCATGGATGACGATTTGCTGAAAAGCACATCGATTTATACACCAGATGAAAGAAAAAGAATGCAAAAACATACGATTTTCGGTTCTCAATTGCTTCATGAAATCAAAATTGCCCATCCGAATATGGGATTTCTAGACCTTGCAGTTTCAATTGCACGATCTCATCATGAAAAGTATGACGGTACCGGCTATCCTGATGGCTTGAAAGGTGAACATATTCCTCTTGAAGCAAGAGTTGTGGCCATTGCAGACGTTTTTGACGCACTCATTTCGAAGAGAGCGTACAAAGCATCCTTTCCACTTCAAAAAACACTCGAGATCATCAGAAACGAATCTGGGAAACATTTTGACCCACAGATTGTGTCAATCATGTTTGAATCTCTCAATCTCATACTGAAAAAAGTGTATCATACTACGGATGGAGGCATTTTTGAATGAACCAACATATTCTCGTTGTAGAAGATAACAAAATCATGAATGACTTGGTCACATCAGCACTGAAAAGCGAAAACTATCATGTGACTTCAACTTTTTATGGATCTGACGCATTGTATTTGTTTTCAAAAGGTGTCTATGACCTGATTCTTTTAGACATCATTTTGCCTGATGTGATGGGGGAGTTTGTCATCAGAACCATTCGTAAAAGTTCCAATGTTCCCATCATCATCATGTCCTCAAAAAATAAAGATATGGATAAGGTCGAATATCTTAAGATTGGCGCTGACGATTATTTGGTCAAACCTTTTTCTCTCAATGAGCTGATTGCACGTGTGCAAGCGAGTATCCGACGGTCGAAGATGATTCCTCAAATGAACGAAAGTGTTTTTCATTTTGGATTGCTATCGTTTGACTATCGCAATCATATCATTGAAAAAAATGGTCAACAAATCAGCTTGACCAAAAAAGAGGCGAGCATTTTGCATGTGTTATTCTTGAATCAAGGCAAAGCAGTCAGTAAAGAAGAATTGTTTGAACTGGTTTGGGGTAGGCCTTTCAATCAAGATGATAATCTGCTCAGTGTGAATATCCATCGGATTCGCATCAAGATGGAAGACAATCCTGAAAACCCCAAGATGCTCATCTCTGTCAGAGGTTATGGATTCATGATCCAAAGACAAGATTGAATCATCTTCGGATCCTATGCTTGCACAATTTCTGAAAATGAATGAAAATATTTTCATCAATACTTGAAAGCCTTTACACTCCATGATATAATAACCTCGTATATTATTTTAGAAGAGGTGATTTTTAGTGAGTAACGCAACTATTTATGATGTCGCCGGTGCTGCTGGTGTTTCTCTAGCAACTGTATCGCGCGTTCTCAACAATCCAGAAAAGGTCAAAGAAGAAACGAGACAGAGAGTTCTGAAAGTCATTAAGGAACTTGGTTATCGTCCCAATGTCATTGCCAGAGGATTGGCAAGCAGAAAAACCACGACCGTTGGAGTTGTCATCTCCGATATCACAAGAGCTTCTGTTGCAGAAATGCTGGGCGGAATCAGTGATATCGCTCAAAACTACAAGTATTCCATCAAATTGTTCGCCATTAGAGAAGATATGGATATCTTAGACACATTGCACGATATTGTTGCAGAACAAGTCGATGGTGTCCTGTATCTCAACGATGAGCTCAATGAAAAACGTGTCGAAGATATCAAACGGATGTTCAATTCCAATGGCATTCCCTTTGTTTTCGCCAATGTCGTTTCAGACGATCCAGATGTGCCCACGGTTTCGATTGATTATGAAAAAGCAGGCTATGAGATCACAAAACTGATGATTAACGATCATCGTCAGAATATTTATCTACTTTCAACAGCCAGACGCTATTCTGTGAATGACAAAAAAGAAGCGGGTTATACCAGAGCTATGGAAGAAGCGGGTCTTGATCCTAAGATCTTCAGAACCAGTGGCGATACCAACATCAACCGTCAGCACTTCTCGACATTCTTTTCGGATAAGAAAATCGATGCCGCAATCGGTGTCAGAGACTCTATCGCAGTGTCTTTTATGAATATTGCAAGAGACAACGGCAGACTTGTCCCCAGAGACTTAGCAGTCGCTGGTTTCCAGAATACCAAGTATGCATTACTCTCCAGACCTACACTCACATCGATCGATGTTCCAGTGTATGACATCGGTGCAGTTTCGATGAGATTACTCACCAAACTGATGAATCAAAAAGATGTTGACAACATCAGAATCACATTGCCACACTATATTGTCAAACGTCAAACAACCAACAACTGAATCGATCCGTGAAATAAAATCAAGTAGAGACTTGAACGCCTAAGATTAGAGACTTCATGAGGGTGTAACATGAGGAGAAAACAAGTATCGAAATACATTTATGGAGATCACAAATGAGTGAGTGCCAAGTGTTTTTTAACTTGGAACTAAGGTGGTACCGCGAATGATTTCGTCCTTAGATTTTTTCTAAGGGCGATTTTTGTTTAAAAACAAGGAGAAATGACATGAAACTATACGATGAATTAATCTGGCGCGGCTTGATCAAAGACGTGTCCAATGAAGAAAAAGCAAGAAAATGTTTGGATGATGAAAAAATCCGTTTTTACTGTGGGTTTGATCCGACTGGAGAATCTCTGACTGTCGGACATCTGGTTCAAGTGGTCAGAATGTTACTGCTTGAGCGCTATGGGCATACACCGATTGTACTCATTGGTGGCGCTACAGGGTTGATTGGTGATCCGAGACAGACATCAGAACGGAAACTGCTAACCTTAGAAGAATCCCTACTGAACGCCGAAAAGATCAAAAAGCAGTTATCTCTGTTTCTAGATCCCAAACGTTCGATCTTTGTCAATAATTATGACTGGATTGGAAAGATTGACATGATCTCATTTCTAAGAGATTATGGCAAACATTTCTCAATCAACTATATGATTGCCAAAGATACCGTCCAAAAACGACTTGAAGTTGGTATTTCCTACACCGAATTTTCCTACATGCTCATCCAAGCGATTGACTTCTTGCATCTTTACAGAACACTGGATTGCAAACTCCAGTTTGGTGGTTCCGACCAATGGGGTAACATCACCACAGGTCTTGAACTGATTCGTAAACTCGAAGGTGATCAGGCAAATGCAGTGGGGCTATCATCACCTTTGTTACTCAAGGCGGATGGCACCAAATTTGGGAAAAGTGAATCCGGTGCACTTTGGCTTGATGCTGAACTTACATCACCGTATGAAATCTATCAGTATTTCCTGAATGCTTCAGATGCTGATGTTGAAAACTACTTGAAAACACTGACGTTGCTAACGAGAACAGAAATCGAAGATTTACTCGAATCTTCGAGACTTGAACCCGAAAAACGTGAAGCACAAAAACGCTTGGCCTCTGAGATTGTCGAACTCGTTCATGGAAAAGAAGCACTGCTTGAAGCAATCAAAGTCACTGAAGCACTCTTTTCAGGTGATTTTGGAGGGTTATCCAAATCGGGATTATCCATGCTGGAAAAAACACTCGATGTCAAACAGGTCTCAGGATCTTATGCCTTGATTGATGCACTCGTGGATACAGGACTATCATCATCCAAAAGAGAAGCTAGAACATTCATACAGAGCGGAGCCATCATTGTCAATGAAACAAAGATCACTGACTTAGATTACGTTTTAAGTCCTGAACAGGCACTCTTTCAAACATACCAGATCATCCGTAGAGGCAAGAAAAAATACGCGATGCTCGTCTATCGATAGGAGAAACACATGGACATCCTCCTTTATAATCCGCTTTCTCGAAATGGCAAGAATCCCAAATTCATCGAAAAGATCACAAAGCACTTACGCAAAAGCGGCAATGCAGTCGTGAGTTACAGTCTGCTTTCGATTGATAACGTCGATTCCTTTTTGTCTGGTTGCGCAGAATCAGACAGAATCATCATCGTTGGTGGTGATGGCACCATCAACAGACTCGCGAACGCGATTCAACATCTTGAGATCAAGCAAGATATTTTCATGTACCAGGCAGGGACTGGCAATGATTTTGTCAGAAGTCTGAAAACTAAGTCCAAGATAGTCCCGATTAAACAACATCTACAGGCACTGCCTTCAGTAGAATTTCATGAACAATCAAGACTTTTCTTGAATGGTGCTGGTGCTGGCTTGGATGGGTTCATCGGTCATTTGGTCAATACGTCTAAATATAAAAAGAACAAACTCAACTATTTCAGACACGCATTCGAAGGATTTGCCAAGTTTAAACCGATTAGCGCAACACTTGAAGTAGACGGGAAAACATTCCAAGAACCAAAACTGTGGTTTGCGAGTATGATGAATTCGCCTTATTTTGGCGGTGGTATGAAGATAGCTCCCTCAGCCAAGAGACATGAGAAAAGTCTTCAGCTCGTCATGGTTAAGGATGTACCCAAATGGGTACTCATCCTGATCTTTCCGACCATATATCTGGGATGGCATGTCATGTTCAAACGTTGGGTCAAAATCATGAATGCTGATTCGATCAAGATTACCTTCGACAAACCGACATATCTCCAAATCGATGGAGATGTCGAATATCCAATCGATCAGTTTATCACTACGAAAGCAAAATAGGCGACCTCAATCGCCTATTTTTTTATCAACAAAAGGGATTGCTCCCTTTTGTTATCGGATTCTACCGAGTCCGATTTTTTTCATGACTTTTTGCATTTTTCTGGAAGCGATCAACCGAGCACGCTCAGCACCTTGACTCAAGATGTCATCAAGTTTGGTGTCATTGATGATATCAAAGTAACGTTTTTGAATCGGTCTAATCGCATCGACGACCACTTCAGCAAGATCAGCCTTAAACGTCTGATAATTGGATGCTTCGTATTTTTTCTCGATTTCCTTGATGGACAAATCAGTTAAAGATGCATAAATCGTGAGCAGATTCGAGATCCCCGGCTTCTTTTTCAAGTCAAACTTGATGGTGCCATCCGAATCGGTCACCGCGCTCTTGATTTTGTTTCTAATCATGCCCAAGTCGTCGAGCAACATGATGTATGACTTCGGATTTTCATCGGATTTAGACATTTTCTTTTCAGGTTCTGTCAGACTCTTGATCCGAGCCCCAGTCTTCGGATAGAAGCCTTCAGGTACGACAAATGTGTCTCCGTATGCATTGTTAAAGCGGATAGCCAGATTTCTTGTGAGTTCCAAATGCTGTTTCTGATCATCACCAATCGGTACGATGTGAGCGTCATATAAGAGAATATCGGCAGCCATGAGTGCAGGATAAGTGAGCAGTGACGTGCGGATACCATCGGTTTGTTTGGCTTTCTTGTCTTTGTACTGGGTCATGCGCTCCATTTCACCGACATAAGCAGTCGACTCCATGATGTACCCTAGCATCGTATGTTCCATGACTTCTGATTGGATGAAAAGGTTCACTCTGTCCGGATCCAGTCCGCATGCGATATAGAGTGCGGCAACACTTCTGATATTTTTCTTGAGTTCAACACGATCTTGTGGTGTCGTGATGGCATGAAGATCCGCGATGAAAATGAAAAACTCGGTGTCTTCAAGTTCGTCTTGCAACAGGACAAATTGTCTGAGCGCTCCAATGTAATTGCCCAGTGTGAGTCTGCCTGTGGGTTGAATGCCTGAAACCAGTGTCTTTTTCTCTGGCTTTTTGACGGTTTCTGTCACTTTGATTTCTGTTTTGTTCATGATAAACCTCCTGAATTTGGACATAAAAAAGTCCCTAGATTGTTATCTAAGGACGTATTGCATACGCGGTGCCACCTTAGTTCCGGAACATATTTCTCCGACCCTCAATGTCGTTATAGCCGACGGACTGTTTGCTCAAAGGGCCCATTCATTGACATGCTCACGACCGGTTTCCACCCTTCCGGCTCTCTTGATGTGAGAATCATCAACTACTCTTCCTTCTCATTGCACTTTCATTATACCCTTGAATCTAATTTTCTTCAAGCACTTTTTCAAGTTGGCTGACAAGGCTATCAAAACGGGCAATCACTGCCATGAATGTTTCCTTGTTCGTGAGATCAGCCCCTGCCGCTTTGGCTTGGTTCACAGGGAAATCACTGCCACCGGATTTAAGAAGTCCTAAATAGTTTTCCATTGCACCTGGCTTGTTGTTTCTCACGTTGTCGTAAATTTTTAAGGATGCACTGTAAGAAGTTGCATACTGATAGACATAAAATGGCGTATGGAACAGGTGAGGAATGTATGCCCAGACATATTCTTTACCGTTTTCTTCCGTGATATCGATATCATAATAATGTTTATACAAATCAATCATGATCTTTGACAACGCCTGCTCAGTGATGGGCTGACCTTGTTCAACAAGCTTTGTTGCCTGATATTCGAAGGTTGCGAACAATGTCTGTCTAAAGAATGTTGCCATGATACCATCAATGGCGGATTCCAGCAAGTCAATCTTTTGTACTTTTGAAGTTGCTTTTGAAATCAGGTAATCGAGCAAGGCATGCTCATTGAATGTTGATGCGATTTCTGCGACAAAAATCGTGTAATCCGATGTCGCCATTGGCTGATGTTCATTGGAAAATAAAGTATGAGCACTATGTCCTGCTTCATGCGCCAGTGTGAAGACCGCATCGAGCGTATCATCATGATTGAGTAGAATATAGGGATGAAATCCGTAAAATCCGGATGAATAGGCACCTGTGCGCTTGCCATCTTGAGGATAAGCATCGACAAATCCATCTTTTAATGCATCTTTTTGATGACTGACGAACACTGGATCCATATGTGCGATCGCCTCAAAGAAGAGCGAACGTGCGGTTTCAAAGTTGTATTTCGTATCATCTTTGGCCAGTTTCATGAAACGGTCATAGGTACGATGCTTTTCAAGGTTGAGATGTTTGGTTCTCAGTTTCAGATAACGCTTGATATGGACAGTGTTTTCGAAAGCGACATCTTTTAAGTTATGGAACACAGAGGTTGGAATATTGTTTTTGAAGAGTGCAGCATCGAGCGCGGATGCGTATTTTCTAGACTTGAAATTGGCTGCTTGATTTTGAAGGACAAGATTGTAAGTCGCTGCAAACGCAGTCTTGTTGGTCTTGTAGCGTTTGAATGCCGCTTCGAATACTTTTTGTCTGTCAGATGCGGTTGGGACTTCAGGAATCATCGATCTGAAATTAGACAAGGTGACAGTAGCTTCCTTGCCATCGGACAATACGACTTTTTCATCGACAGCATCGACAATCGAAAGTGCCTGGTGCAACGCAGAAGGAATGGACTGAACCGGTCCGTAATTGGCGAGAATGCCTTCCTGGTCAGATGACAAGACATGCTCTTGCATCATGAAGAGTTTCTCAAATCCAAAACGGTAAGTTTTCAAGAGTGGATCAGCATCCACAAATGCCATGACTTTTTCAGCACCCATCTGAATGATCTCTGGTGAGACGAAAGAAGTCTTTTGATTCATCTTCGATAGCATCAGCATCATTTCCTGATTCTTGGCAGATTTGATTTTGTCTTTCAGGTTCAAATCGGAGTTCAGATGAATATAACCATAAAGACGGTAAACCAGGTGTGTCGTTTCTTCTTCAAGCACATGAAATGACTTAAAGTGTTCAAAATCAGATAGCTTTCCTTGATAGGATGAAAGAAGATCAATCTTTGCAGGGAGTTTCTTTAAATCATTCTCCCATGCCTCTAAATTCGGGTAAAATATGGATAAATCCCATGTAGACATAGTGTGGTTTCCTTTCCATGACGTTATTATCATTATAACCTATCCATAGGATAACTGGCATCAATCGGGTCAAAATTATGTTAAATCGTGATAAAATGTCCCCGTGTTATTGAATAATCCATGGATACACTATATAATGAAGAAGCGGGTAAGTCCCAAACAAGAACACACAGTGCTATAGGCTAAAACCTATGCTCCATGAGGAGGAAGACATGATTACAATTTTTACAACACCAAGTTGTTCATCCTGTCGGAAAGCGAAAAAGTGGCTTGATGATCACAAGATCCCATATGAAGAAAAAAATCTGTTCAATCAACGCATTTCAGAAGCTGACATTGATCGAATGTTAGAAAATGCTGAAAACGGATTTGAAGACATCATTTCAACAAGATCCAAGATTTTCAAGGAAGAATCACTTGACGTTGAAGATATGAAAATTAGCGAACTGAAGCAGTTCATCATCAATAACCCTAGCGTATTGAAGCGCCCCATCATGATTGAAGGCGATAAGATGCAAGTCGGATACAATGACGAAGAAATCAGAGTATTCATTCCCAAACGATTAAGAGAACTCATCATGTGCATGGATTGTCCACAGGGCGAACTCTGTGACTACCAAAATGCACTGAAACGATATTTTGAAGAAATCAAGAAAGAATTGCGTTAGTTAACTCTGATTAAACAAAAAAAGGAACCCGGGTTCCTTTTTATTTTTGATTGAGATGATTAGTGTTGATGTTTCTTTGCGTGAAGGACATGCCAAGTGTAGAATCCTAAAACGACGGTAGCGGCCATGAGCATGAAGCCTAATACATAAGTCGTTCTCACAATCGGAGCCAGTGAAGAAAGTACGTGGGGTGTACCGCTCAAAATGCCAGCATGATCCATTTGTAAACTGAAGATGATGGTGATGATGGTTGTTGCAGCGAGCAAGAAACCTTTGTTTTCGAAATAATAACCAACCCATAAAAGCACAAGAGGAATGAAGAGCTTATGCATCGCAGGTAGTACCAAGATACCATAGAATGGGAACCAATCTAGGAAGCGGACAATGAATGCAACGACAAAGAGCACGGATGCAACCACTGCGGTTATAAAATATAGTAAACTACGTTCTTTCATGTTGACCTCCACCGATTGGTACTTACATATAATATTATAGAGTGAATTAGTGTTCATGTCAATGCTTGTCAGGAATAATGCCAATAAACGGCCTTAAATAGGCATGAAGAGGCATTTAGTATTGCTTCTCATCCTTGATAGGCTTGATGATGACGAACAGCGATGCAAAGATGGCACCGACAAATCCAGCAGCAAAGCCGTTATTGTATAAATCGAATCCACCTTGAAAAGATAATGCAAGCGGTGTGATGAGCAGATGGACAAATCCTGCGAGCACACCAGCGACAAAACCGAATCTGCCAGCCAGAGGTGCTAACCCTGTCACGAAGAAGATGGCCAGAATCGGTCCGAGTGTCAGTTCAAGCGGTGTGAGCCAAACGGCAAGGATCGCACCAAGCACGACAGGTAGTGAATTGAGCGGATGTTTGCCAAATGCAGCGAATCCCACGATCGTCAGTATCGCACCCATCACCGGACCATTGATCTTGATGCCTAATCCCAATACAAGTGCAACCGAGAAAAGTCCCATGAGTCCGATATTGAGCAATGTCGCAGGTTTCCCGGCAACATCGACAAAATCCGTAATCAATCGACCTGATTTTTTAAGGATCAATGGATATTTCAAATAAACTTTTGGATCAAGAATGAATGAAAATACAATCATCAAAAGACTCACCAACAAGGTCGCATAAAGCAAGATTTCGTGATACCCATTTTCAACTTGAGCACTACGCTCGATCACGACGAAAGCAGATAAAATCGCAGTCAAGACCATTGATAGCACACCCATGGAAAAACCGGTATTGTACAAGTTGTATCCTTGATGAAACTTGATGGCATGCGAATTGAACACGGGTAGAATGAATCCGACCGTCATACCCACAACAATCGCAAGCGGGATACTGATCCATAAATTCAAGCCGATACCAAACATGAGATAGCTCACAATCGGTGAAATCCCAGATGAAAGTAGGAGGACCAGAATATAATTTTTTAAAGGTGTTTTGCTGATTTTTGCATAGAGCATGATACCGATATACATCGGAATCGCATTGAATAGGTTTTTCCCAAAAAAAGCAAATCCTGCAATGGTCAGTATACATGCAAAAATCGGACCCGTCATTTTGAGTTTTAACCACTTCACAATCAAGAGATTAAACATGACAGTTAAAGATACATTGAAAAGTGTTGCTGCCAAGCCCCCAATCAATAAATAATCAGAGACAAGAATGCTTTTACTGAGCAATATGTTGACAAAGCCTTCGAGCATTTGATCCAAGGGTTCAATGGTAAAGGCGAGGATGAGCAAAATACCAAAGATCAAGGGTATCAGCATGTGGCTTTTGAGATAGCGAATCATAGGGTTCATAGAGACCTCCGTCCAAATCATTATAACAAAAAAAACGCATGCTGACAATGACTATAAAAAAAGACAGCATTTGCTATCTTTTACATGTAAAGGCACGTTCACTCTTGCGTTTGGTTGGCTGAATTTCAATGTGATGATGATTTAAGAATTGTTCAAACAATTTTTGTCCTTCGTGATAGTTGCCTACTTCATATTCGACTTCATAGTCCACAACATTGCAATATTCACATCTGTCCAGGAATAAGACGCCACCTTCATAGGGTGTGCTCACGCGGTAATTATCCAAAGATACCTTGAAAGTGACAAACATGTCGAGTTCTTCAAAAAAGTCTTTGGCATAAAAACCATGCTTGATCATGTCTTCAGCCTGTTGCTTGGAGAGAAGCACGTGACTTTCAAAAGCCCCTTGTTCGCTTTGACTCTTCCAGGTGATTTTATAAAGCGTATCACTTTTCTGGCGAATGCGAAGCACCATCTTCTTTTGATTGAGCAGATAAT
>DITG01000010.1 GCA_002422045.1 Acholeplasmataceae bacterium UBA6190 | reverse complement strand
GTCATCGTCGATGTCGCCATCGACCAAGGTGGTTCCACAGAAGTTGCCAAAGCAACCTACCATGACCATCCAACCTATGTGGTTGACGGCGTGATTCATTATTCTGTCGCAAACATGCCAGGAGCTGTGCCAAGAACTTCGACCATCGCACTCAATAACGCAACACTCAAATATGGTTTGATGATTGCCGACTACGGTCTGGACATCGCCATCAATCGTTCAAGCGCACTGAGACTTGGTGTCAATGTTTACCATGGACAATGCACATGCAAGGGTGTTTGTTCCGCATTTGACCTACCATATCTTAAAATTTAACAACACTCAGAGGGGAATATGTCAAACTTCCCCTTTTTTTACGCACAAATTGATTTTTCTTTGGTATAATTTGAGTATCAAATGAATATAAGCATATTCTTTTTTTATGGGTTTGAATCTATCCATCACACACAAGGAGATCCGTCATGATTCAAAATTATGAGTCTTTTGCAACATGGAGTTCGATTGTTTATTTCCTCATCTTGTGCGTATTGCTGCTTATCGGCAATATCATCAGACGAAAGATTCCTCTGTTTAGGAAGTCATTATTACCCACTGCCGTCATTGCCGGCTTGCTGGGTCTCATCATCAAGGAAGCTGTCATCAGACCAATGACTGGCTATTCATGGTTCATGGAAGAAGCACAAATCGGTAAGTTCAACATGTTCCTCAACATGATCACATACCATACGCTCGCCATTGGGTTCATCGCCATGGGTCTGAAGGTCAATGAAAAGTTTCAGATCAAAACCAACCGTGCACACAGTTACTACAATGGCATTGTCATTGTAGGCGCATATTTGTTACAAGGGATCATTGGGATCTCCATTACCGCAGTACTCGCATTCACAGTCCTTCCCATCTTTCAATCCGGTCCTGGTTTAGCTTCAGGCATCTTACTCCCATTCGGATATGGACAAGGACCTGGACAAGCAAACAACTTCGGGATTGTCTATGAAAATTTCACCACAGTCGAAGGCGTGCTCACAGGATTACCTGGTGCACAGTCTTATGGGTTGGCAATGGCTTCCATGGGATTCATCTGGGCGACCATCGGTGGTGTCATCTATCTGAACAAAGTCTATCATCAAAAAGTCACTGGCGAAGAAAAAGTCAGCACCATGACATCCATTCAAGAAGTTGAAGCACCCGATGAAATTCCTGTGGCTGAATCCATGGATAAGATGACGGTTCAGATTGCACTCATCGTGACCGTTTACGGCGCAACATTGCTCGCAATGATCGGTCTATCATCACTTGCTTCTTTGAATGCAGGCATCTACAGACTCGTCAATTCACTCATCTGGGGTTTTAACTTCATTTTCGGTATCGTCTTTGCCTTGCTCGCCAAGAAACTTTTCCTTTATCTTAGAAAGACTGGTTTGATGACCAGACAATACCCCAATAACTATATGTTAAATCGTATTGCCGGTGTAGTCTTTGACTTCATGGTCATCGCATCCATCACATCGATCAATATCGTCGATATTTGGAACAACAACATCTGGATTGCATTCCTGATCATTTCAACAGTCGGTGGATTGGTCACCATGGTTTATGTCAGAATCATGGCCAGACGCGTCTATCATCAGTATGAACTTGAAGGCTTCTCAGTCATGTACGGCATGCTGACAGGAACTGCATCGACGGGTATTGCTTTGCTTAGAGAAGTGGACCCATATTATAAGACTCCAGCAGCAACCGATATTGTCACTGGCACGACCACCGCGATCCTCTTTGGATTCCCAATCTTGCTTTTAGCGGGATTTGCACCCAACGGTATCTTACAAGCATTCATCACACTCGGATTACTCATTGTCTTGTTCCTAGCATTCATGTTCATTCTCTTGAAAAAACACCCCAAGCGACCATAATCCACATCAACGCGTTCCTATTGGACATAGAAACGCGTTTTGTTTTCATTTCATATTGATGTCTTTATTGTTATAACTATGTTATAATAAGAGTATAGAAACAAACATGAATACGAGTGATTGAAATACCACCACTAGAGATTTCATCATCAATGGCAGTTGATGTCTGAAAGACGAGATATGATTTTTTTAGGTCGTTTGACCAGTCAGTGGTTACTCCTACCGGAGATACATGGATTTGATGTCTTTTCGTTTCATCGTATTTCACTTAGGGACTTTGGTCCTGATCATGAATGTCAAAGGGGAAAACAATGAACGTTTTATTTTGTCTCACTCCAAAGGAAAAGGTAGCCTATATTTACAGCGACTACACCATCCGCCAAGCATTGGAAAAAATGCAGATTTACCGTTATAATTCTATTCCAATTTTGAATCGGAATGGAGACTATGTTGGGACTTTATCCGAAGGTGACCTCTTATGGTACATCAAGGATCGTCAGCTCAGTTTTGATAAGACAGAGACCATTCCGGTTGCTCATGTCCCTAGAAACAAAGACAACGTTTCAGTGCCCATTCATACCAACATGGAAGACATCATCGATGTGGCAACCAAACAAAATTTCGTACCTGTTTTAGATGATTTCGGTGCATTCATTGGTATCATTACTCGGAAAGAAATCTTTAATTACATCATTAAGCAAATGAAAACGCAACCGTGATTGCGTTTTTTTCATGAAAAAAGACGCAAGCTGCGTCTTAGATGTGAAAGCGTCTTTTGAATTCATCCCTGCTCGATTTGGAAGGTAAGAAGAAGATCCCAAGCAACGTAAATGCTGAATAGGCAAAACAAATCAGACTTGGCCATAGGACGGTAGTGACTCGAAGCAGATTCAAGAGTCCCGGAATGAGTCCGATGATCGTGATGATGATCAGACTTGCAAAATAATCGAACCATTTTTTCTTATTTGCCAAAATCAAGATCGTAATGACGATGATGTTGGATAATACCGCAAACGGGAAGACATAATCGATTGCCCAGGCATAGTCTCTGATGGATAAACCGATCAAGATGATGGAGAGCACGGTGATGATGATGGATTTCGTCAGTTTGGATGTCCAGATGGTTGGAACAGCCAAAATGATGAACATCGCGATGGCATATAAGTTGGTGATTGAGACGACGAGTGACCATTCAAGGGGTAGTCCATCAACAAAATCCAGATAGACTGAGACAATGATGGAGACAATGTTCAAAAAGTAAAAGAGTCTGATGAAAAACCGAGATGTCGGTTTTTTTTGCATCTCCGTAAACTTGTAAGTCAGTATTTCGGACCCTTCAGTTTCAAGTTCTCCGTTACAGAGAATACAATGATCGATGGGCTGGTTATAATGTACATGGCAGGTTTTACAGTATTTCATCGTAACCCTCCTTGTAGTTGCTATCGAGTGTGACATTGAGTCCGTCTTTGACAAGCATCGAGATGACATGATTGATGATCGACAAGTCCTTGAGCGGAGTACTCAAGATGATGTTGGTC
The DNA here is from genome assembly GCA_002422045.1 of Acholeplasmataceae bacterium UBA6190. Classification (GTDB taxonomy): domain Bacteria; phylum Bacillota_I; class Bacilli_A; order Acholeplasmatales; family Acholeplasmataceae; genus Peloplasma. The sequence goes on along the minus strand of DITG01000010.1, from coordinate 5,872 downwards.
TGACTGCCAAGAGAAATCAGTGTCATGGCAAGGCCGTAACCGGCATTGACAAAGTCAGCATCGAGCACTTTGTCAGCAAAGCCTGACGGGAGATCAATCAGTCCGAGATTTGAAATCGAAGTGGATGAAATGCTTTCGCCTAAGATCTTATATCCAATCTTAAACGCTAGCGTCTTCAGAAACAAGGGAAGAATGCGCAAGAATACATTTTTTTCAAATCCGACCAAAGAACTGATGCGGGATTGCAGTTTATCCTTGTCCAGTTGGTCCTTGTATTGTGCCTTGGTGAGTTCAAGCATGTTCTCGAACGTCCAATCCGTCCGTTCGCTATCGTAAGTTGCTTTGATGTAAAGTGAGAAATTTCTAAGCGTCACAGAATCGAAATAGGGTCTCAAGTTGACAGGAACAAAGATTTTGAGAGGCTTTTTCTTGCCAATGAAGTCAACTGTTTCCTTATAAATGCTATAAGCAAGGACAGCTGTGACATACTGAGTGATGGTACATTGATATTTGGTTTTCACTAAGGAAATGAGATCTTTGGATTCGACTCTTGCCTTGATCATGAACACCCAGTGGTGACTGAATCGTTCGCCTTCGAGATGATATGCTTTTTCTTCCTTGAGGTTACGGCGCTTGTCTTTGTCATAGTTCGTGACAAAATTATCTTCGCTTTCCTTCTTGGACATCGGTTTTTCAGAGAGGATCTTGCCCTCATGCTCGATTTTGATACCACGTAGTTTAAAGTAATGATAGACAATCGACTTGAGGAATGCGAGTGCGCCTGTGCCATCGGTGATGGCATGGAAAGTTTCTAAGGTCACCTTATTATCCAAGTAGTAAACTTTGAACAGATAGCCGTTGTTATGATCAGGTTTAAAGTACTTGCACAGTTGTGCAGGTTCAATTTCAACTTCAACCTTGCGTTCGTTGGATGCGAAATAATTCCAAAAAAGTCCATTTTTCAATTGGACTGCTAAGCTTTCAAATCGAGGCAAAATCTTGTTAACGGCCTCTTCGAGAATGATGGGATCGATGGTTTCATTCAGATAAAACGATAGTCTGAACACGTTGCTGCGATCATCCTTGGATACCGCTGGAAAGATCTTCCCTGCATTATCGAGTTTGTACCAGTATTTTCTCTTTTTCAATGGATCACACCTTGTGACACGCATGATGTTATGTGGTGTCACTGTTTATTATACTCTTTTTTGGTTAGAAAAAAAACCAATATATCATCTTGACGCCACAAAAAAACATAATATTTCGAATTCGAAACAAATCATTTGAATTTTGATACATGATGATATAGAATGAGGTTGAAATAAGAAACAGGAGAATAACAATGAAACCCTTATTAGGCATCCATCATGTGACTGCCATCACAAGCAGCGCAGAAAAGATTTATGACTTTTTTACCCACGTCTTAGGACTCAGACTCGTGAAAAAGACAGTGAACCAAGATGATATCAGTACCTACCATCTCTTTTTCGCTGATGATGTCGGCAGTGCAGGGACCGACATGACATTTTTTGATTTTCAAGGGAGCAGCAAAGCCCAAAAAGGAACCGATGAGATTGCTAAAACAGGGTTTCGAGTACCTTCTGATCTAGCGATTTTCTACTGGGAAAAACGTTTTATAAAGTATCAGGTCAAGCATCAAGAACCCAAAGTCTTGTTTGGTATTCTATCCTTAGCCTTTGAGGACTTTGATGGTCAGGAATATATCTTGTTTTCAGATGAAAACGATCATGGCGTCAAACCAGGTATACCTTGGCAAAAAGGACCCATTCCCAATGAGTTTGCGATTGTTGGCTTAGGACCCATCTGGTTTAGAGTCTCAAATCCTGATTACATGCACAAAGTGTTGACTGAGCGATTGACATTTACAAAAACGGATACCGATCAATCTCTATCGAGATATCAGACAGATCAGGGTGGCAATGGTGCTTCCATCATCGTTGAAACCAGAAAAGATCTTCCCATGGGCAGACAAGGATATGGCGGTATCCATCATGTCGCATTTGCAGTGAATGACAAAACAGACCTCGATTTATGGATTCAATCACTCAATCAACAAGGCATCAGACATTCTGGCCATGTCGACCGTTTCTATTTCAAGAGTCTTTATTCTAGAATATATCCGACAATGCTTTTTGAATTTGCCACGAACGGTCCAGGATTCATCGATGATGAAGAATCCTATGAAACATTGGGAGAATTGTTGGCACTGCCACCGAAATTCAGAAACCGAAGAGATGAAATCGAGCAATTGGTCAGACATATTGAGACAAAACGCAGTCATCGGGTATACAATAAAGAATATATGGATTAGGGAGGTTCTGGCATGAGTGAAGAAAAAGACATCCTCAAATTAACGACCATTTTGTTCAGGACGTTTAACAATGTCGAGAAAGTCATCAAGAATGACATCAAAGGTTATCAGCTCAATTCGACCGAATTTGGAACGCTTGAACTCTTGTACAACCGGGGCAAGCAACCCATTCAGTCCATTTGCAATCGCTTGCTCATGGCGAACTCCAGCATGACATACACCATTGACAAACTCGAATCTCGTGGATTGATTACCCGTGTTTCTGATGAATCAGACCGAAGAAACACTCTGATTGACTTATCTTTAGCAGGCAAAGCATTCTTTGATTCGATCTTTCCGCACCACATTGAAACATTGAAATCAATGTATCAGAAATTGAGCCCAGAAGAACTTTCTGTGCTTATTGAAAGTCTCAAAAAGATCGGTTATGAAGCAATGCGCATCAACGAGGAAAAATCATGAAACATATCTATCAAAAAGGAATGAGTTCCAAAACATTGTTACTTCTACATGGCACAGGAGGAAACGAATACGATTTGTTGCCACTTGCCAAAATGATTGATCCATCAGCCAATGTACTCAGTGTCAGAGGCAATGTACTAGAATATGGCATGCCAAGATTTTTCAAACGGCTTGCGATGGGTGTATTTGACATGGATAGCCTGATTGAAGAAACTTATCGCTTGTCTGATTTTATTGAGCAGATGAGTCAAGATTATGGATTTGACAGGAAGCAAGTGACTGCTGTAGGTTATTCGAATGGTGCAAATATAGCAGCGAGTCTGCTGCTTCATTTTGATCATCCATTTGAGNNGAGCAAGCGATCCTATATCATCCGATGGTTCCGATTAGAAACTTACCGAAAACAGATTTGTCTTCCACACGGATATTCATCGGTGCAGGCAGAACAGATCATCTCATGCAGCCTGAAGAAGTTGAAGAACTTGAAGCACTCTTCAGATATCATGATGCTCAGGTGACCGTCTTTTGGACAGAGTTAGGTCATCAACTGAGCAAACAAGAAATCGAGCATTCCATTGCATGGTATCATCAACAATGAGTCAGCAAAGTGCTGACTTTTTGTTTGTTTCATGATAGGATAATCTTGAGGTGACGACATGTTTGATATAACCCAAGATGATATTCAACTGGTGATCGAAAAGCATGTGCTAACGAGAAAACCACTAACTTTCAAAAGTATTCCTGTGAAAGAGAAACGAAAATACATCATGATTTGCATGATTGTTTTCGCCTTTGAAAAGGATCATATGTATACAGAAAAAGATGTGAATGAGATCATTAAACCGATGGTGGATGATTATGTATTGATCAGAAGATATCTGATTGATTACAAGTTGCTCAGCCGCACGCCAGATGGCAAGGCGTATTGGCTAACGGCTGATCTTGAGAAATATCAGGATTTTCAGATAGGACAAGATTATGAAGCTTGAATGGAAAAAACTTTCTAGCTATCGCACACCGAAATCTCCAATCATCTTGGATGTTCCTGAAATGCGTTTTTTATCAGTTCACGGACAAGGCAATCCGAACTCAAGTGATTTCCAAGCACGCATACAATCCTTGTACGGATTGGCATATCCCATCAAGATCAAGCACAAACAACTTTTCCCAGACGATGATTACACCGTTTTTCCTTTAGAAGGCGTTTGGGATTTGGATAGGGAAGGCAGATTACTTCAAACACTCGATAAGAATCATCTGGTCTATGACATCATGATTGCTCAACCTGATTGTATTACTAAGGATTTCTTTGAAAAGATTCAAAAAGAAGTCATTCAAAAGAAACATGATGAACGCTATCATTGGGTTGAGTGGAAAACGGTCAAAGAAGGCTTATGTTGCCAAATGCTTCATGTCGGACCTTATGACACTGAAAAAGAAACCTTTGACATCATGGAGCGTTATGTAGAATCAGAAGGTTATGTTCGCACTTCTAAGGTACACCGCGAAATCTATCTATCAGATGCTAGGAAAACAGAATCAAGCGCTTTGAAAACCATTCTCAGATTCAATATACAAAAAAAGGAATTGTGACATTCCTTTTTTTAATGGATAGAGGTTAATATGATCAATTCGATTGCTTTTCTGATGGTGTCTAGTTCGAGTGCGAACACGTGCGGTTTGTCTTTGACTTGATCGGTCGTGTATGGAACATGAATAAATCCTGCTATCTTTTGACTGGATTTGTTCATGTCTATTTCGTGTAGCACTGAGTACATCAAATGGTTGCACACATAGGTACCGGCAGTATTTGAAACACCGGATGGGAAACCATGATCCTGCAAGACCTTCACCAGTTTTTTGATGGGTAGAGTTGAGAAATAAGCAGGTTGACCAAACACAGAAATCTCATGGTCTATGGGCTTAATACCGCGATTATCAGGTATTGAAGCATCGTCAATGTTAATCGCGACACGTTCGACAGATATCTCTTTTCTACCTCCAGCTTGTCCGACCAAAATGATCACATCAGGATCAAAGGCATGCATAACATCGATGACATTTTTCGCAGATGTATAAAATTCAGTGGGTACTTCCATGATCATCAATTCACAAGGTAAAGTCTTTGGATCAATCGATTTGATGGCTTCATAGGAGGGATTGATCTGTTCTCCATCAAATGGAGCAAAACCGGTTACAAGTACTTTTTTCATAGGGATCACCACTATGATTTTACCATGAATTGTCCAAGGAGGGTATTCAAGTTATTGACTTATCTATTTTTTACGCATCACAGACCATGTGGATTTCATGATGATGGGATCCAAGACAACCAATGTCGAAGGTAGGAAGAAAAAGATCAGCAACGAAGAGATCAGTGCACCTCTGCCCAACAGCATTCCAATTTCGGTCACGGACTGAATATCAGAGAATAATCCTTCAGCAAAACCTGCACAGGTTAAGATGACTCCTGAGATCAAGATCGAGACTGACGACTTAGAGAACGCTTCAGTCATAGCTTCTTTGGGATTCAGTACCTTTCTATATTCGAGATAACGATTGGTCAAAAGAACGGCATAATCGATGGTTGCGCCAAGTTGCAAACTCATGACAACCAGATAGCCGATATAAAAGACTGAAATATTCATCCAGTAGAGATAAGAGACATTGATCCATACAGCGGTTTGGATAATGCCAACCAAGATGATCGGTAAGCTCATGGATTTGAACATGATACCGATGATAACTCCTACAGCGATGATGGATAACAAGGTGATGATGAGCTCTTGACTGGTAATGGATGCTTTGATATCAGTGATCGCAGCATAGGAACCTACAATATAATAGGATGTGTAATAAGTATCCAAGATCGTCTTCAAATCCTCAATAAAAGGAAACATCGTCTCATTTTCAGTCAACGTTTCTGTCTGGACGATGATCCTTGAGTGTGTGGGTCCGACATATTGGCTCAGCAATTCGACAGGTAAAAATGATCTTGGAATACTAGGGTCAACGGTGTTGACCAATGCATTCACTTGAAGGATTTGTGTATGTTGCAATAAGTCTGAAACCAAACTG
>DITG01000033.1 GCA_002422045.1 Acholeplasmataceae bacterium UBA6190 | reverse complement strand
AATAGTAACATCATTGGGTCATTTAATAAAGCCTTAATTGTATTTAAGAATCTGCCAGCGTCAGCGCCATCGATGACTCTGTGGTCGACTGCCAAACTTAAGGGAAGCACGTAAGCTGCCTTGATTTCGCCGTTGATGACAACAGGTTTCTGTTGAATCTTGCCAACGCCTAAGATACCGACTTCAGGATGAGGAATGATGGGTGTGCCGTATGCGACATCTGCTGCACCGAAATTGGTGATCGAGAATGTTGCATTTTGGAGTTGTGCGAGTTGTACAGTTCTGGCAACCGTCTGATCAGCGACTTCTCTCAGTTCTTTGGCCAGTTCGAGAATCGATTTTTTGTCAGCGTTCTTGATGTTAGGAACAATCAGTCCGTCTGGCGTATCGACAGCCATGCCGAGATTGATGAACTTCTTGATGATCATGCGATCATTTTCTTGATCAAAACTTGCGTTGAAATTGGGGAACTTCTTCAGTGCAATGACCACAGCCTTCATGATGAATGCCATATAGGTCAGTTTGATGTTTTGAGCAGCTGCCTGAGCCTTGACTTTATCTCTTAAGTCAACGAGCTTATCGACAATGACTTCATCCATCAATACGGTGTGAGGAATGATTTGCTTGGAAAGCGTCATGTTCTTAACAATCGCTTTTCTGAGCTTGGAAATCGGAACATATTCGACATCGCCAGTGGCGGATACGGATACTTTGGGAACGGAAACAGAAGGTGTGCTTGCGACCACTTCAGGAGCACTCTTTTGGCTTTGTCCAGCGGCTTTCAGGATATCTTCTTTCATGACTCTGCCGAATTCTCCGGAACCTTTGACTTTGTTGATGTCAACGCCCAGATCTTTCGCCAGTTGTCTTGCCACAGGTGTAGCAAGTGCCTTGCTTGAAGAGCTTTCAGCTTTTGTGGAAACACCTTCGTTTGATGATGCCATGACCGTTGAAGAAACTTCAATCTCACCGATCACGCCAGGTGCTGAAGACCCTTCGGATAATTTTTCTTTGGTGGGTTCTGTCTTGGCAACAGGTGCTTCCGCACCGCCATCATTGATCAGAACTACTGTTTGGCCGACATGAATCGTTTCACCCACGGCAGCGCCAATCTTGACAATCACGCCATCGACAGGAGATGGGAGTTCAGCATTGACTTTGTCTGTTTCAACGACAACCAATGTTTCCCCTTCTTTAACTTTGTCTCCGACTTTGAAATGCCATTTTAAGATCTTACCTTCGTGAATACCTTCGCCGATGTCTGCAAATTTAAAATCATACATGATGGTTCCTCCTTAGAATTTCGCAACTTTTTTAATTTCAGCTGCGATGCGTTCCGGTTGAATAAAGTGATAGTGTTCGCCTTTTGCAAGAGGTACTGTGATGTCGAATCCGGTCACTCTGGCCGGAGCTGCTTCAAGGTGCAGGAATGCTTTCTCATTGACGAGTGTGATGAGTTCTGCGCCAGGACCATACGTCTTGACAGCTTCTTGAACAACCACGAAACGTCCAGTCTTCTTCACTGAATTGATGATCGTTTCTTCATCAATCGGGTTGATGGTTCTTAAGTCAATCAGTTCAACACTGATGTTGTCATCTTCAAGCAGTTTCATTGCCTTTTCTACTTCTCTGACAAATGCGCCCCATGCGACAACCGTCACATCGGTACCTTCTTTGATGACTTTTGCTTTTCCGATGGGTATGCGATACATTTCCTCAGGCACTTCCTGTTTACCGGAACGATAGATTCTCTTGGGTTCCATGAAAATGACCGGATCTGGATCTTCGATTGCAGAAATCATTAAGCCTTTCGCATCATAGGGTGTTGAAGGAATGACGACTTTTAAGCCTGGAATATGACCCAGTAATGTTTCAATACTTTCGGAGTGGTGTTCTAGTGCTCTAATACCACCACCGACAGGGAATCTGACCACGATTTGTAGACCGTGTCTGCCTCTGGTTCTGTTTCTATAACGTGCCATGTGTGTGACAATTTCTGTATACCCTGGGAATACGAAACCGTCAAATTGGATTTCAGCAACAGGAATCAGACCATTGATGGCCATACCGATGGCAGACCCAGTAATCGCTGATTCGGCAATCGGCGTATCAAAAACTCTGTCAACGCCGTATTTTTTCTGCAAACCTGCAGTGACTCTGAAGACGCCACCTTCAAAACCTGTATCTTCACCGTAGACAACAACTCTGGAGTCGTCTGCCATTTTTTGATCCAGTGCTTGGTTGATTGCATCGAGTAATGTGAGAACTGCCATGTTATTTGCCTCCTTCTTCTAAATACTTCTTCATATATTCGTATTGTTCTGTCAGTTGTGGTGTCATTTCCTTGTAGGTGTACTTGAAAATGTCTTCCAATGTTTCAAGACCAGTCGCTTCAACTTTCTTGAATGTTTCACCGACATATGTATTATTTTCTTCTTCTAAAGCCTTGTCTTCTGCTTCAGTCCAATATCCTTTATCGATCAGATATTTCTTGAACCGGATCATTGGATCTTTCTTTTCCCATTCCTGAACTTCTTCATCTTTACGATAAATGGTTGGGTCATCCGATGTCGTATGAGCACCTAAGCGATAGGTGACTGCTTCAATCAATACAGGACCGTTACCAGCTCTTGCATAATCGACTGCTTCTTTGGTAGCAACATACATTGCCAAGATATCGTTACCGTCGACTTGGATGCCTGGAATACCGAATGCATAGGATTTTTGAGCGAGTGTTTCCGCTTTGGTCGCTTTCGCTCTTGGTGTTGAAATCGCCCATTGGTTATTTTGAATCACGACAACAAGAGGTGCATTGTAGGAAGATGCAAAGTTCAAACCTTCATAAAACTCACCGTGGGATGTACCCCCGTCACCGATGGTTGCAACCGCTACTTCATTTTTCTTGAGTACCTTGGATGCATAGGCAAGTCCTGCTGCATGGTTCACCTGAGAACCGATGATGACATTCACTGGAAGCACTCTGACATCAGCATCAAAATGATTGCCCCATTCGTTACCATACCAGTACAAATAAATCTGTTCGAGTTTAACGCCACGATAAAGCATCGCATTGAGTTCTCTAAATGCGGGAGATAGCCAGTCTTGTGGTTCAAGGGCAGCCATTGCACCGACCTGTGCCGCTTCCTGTCCACGGTTCGGTGGATAGGTGAGCATGCGTCCTTGACGTTGATATTGAAGCGCTTTAATGTCTGCTACACGGCCAAGTGCCATGGTTTTGTACATCTTCAGTAGTGTTTCTTTTGAGAGTTTGGGCTCAAGTTCAGGTTTGACAAGCTGACCTTTTGCATCCAAAATCTGGAACTGCTTTTTCTTTAATGGATCATAATCTTTAAATAACATGATTGATTCCTCCTTTGATTTGGCATATTCATTATACTTGACGTAGACGTTTTATTCAAAACCTTTGCTTGACTGTAAAAAGAATGAAAATGATGATCCATTGTAAGGGTTTTTAATGTAAATCATGTGATTTATACGATAATGTGGGGACCAATGCGTTGTGCTTTCATACAACAAAAAAAGGGAAAATTGAATATTCCCTTTGAATGTTAATGAGACTGCTTTTCTAGGTTCTTATGCAAAATCAAGACCATCTCACGCAGTGTTTTTGCTGCTACTGCAGTGGATGCACCTGATGGATCAAGCATCGGAGCCAGTTCAACAAAATCGGCTGCAACCACATGATTCAGCTTTTCGAACTGATCAAATGCCCAAAGCAAATCCTTATACTGCATGCCACCTGGTTCTGGTGTTCCAGTACCTGGGAAAACTGATGGGTCTAAGACGTCTAAGTCGATGGTGATATAAACTGGTACGTTTTTCAGTTGATCAACGACTTTGTCGAGACCTTCGAAATCAAATTTTCGCATCGTGACATGTCCTGCTTTTGCCCAGTCGAATTCGGGTTTTTCACCGCTTCTAATCCCAAATTGGAAAATCTTTCCATCGCCAACGAATTTGTGAACGTGACGCATGAAGGTTGCATGTGAAAGATCTCTACCGAAGAAAGATGTTCTTAAGTCTGTATGAGCATCCAAATGGATGATGTGCAGATTCGGATACTTCTCAAAGACTGCCTTGATCACGGGATAACTGACCAGATGCTCGCCACCAACCATCATCGGTGTCTTGCCATCGGCTAGAATTTGCTTTGTTGTCTTATAAATGATATCCAGTGCATCTTCAACTGCGCCAATTGGAAGATCAAGGTCGCCAATATCAGCCGTCTTGAATTCGTTTAGGTCGCGTTCACGGTAAGGTGAATACCATTCGACGCCAAATGAATCGACTCTGATGGCATTACCTGCAAACCGAGTGCCAGGACGAAATGAAGTGGTTGCATCCATCGGTACCGAAAAGATGACAACATCCGCTTCCTCATAGGTGTTCTTGCAGCTTTGAAACGATAAATCGACTTTACTCATTTTCATATAATTCGCTCCATTTGATCCAATATTCTTTGTCAATGATCTTGACGTATCCACCTTCGGTATCACTCAAAATCACAGAACCACTACGTTGATAAAAATCTAAGTCATTGATGATGTCTTCGCTGATGATTTCACCTGGAATCACAAGCGGTATCCCTGGTGGATAAATCATGATGGATTCGGCAGCAATCTCGTCAACAGCTTGTGCAATCGGTACATACTTCTTAGGTGCATGATAAGCTTCTCTCGGTCTTGTATAGGCTTCAGGATAACTGTACTTGATCTTGGGCAGAACTGTTTTGAGATGCATTGGAGCAAATTTATCAGATACCATTTGTAAGGATCTGACCAGTGCATCCAAGTCTTTTTGCTGGGTACCTATCGATAATACAGCAAGAATGATATGTGTTTCCGCAAGTTCAAGTTGAATGTGATGGACATCAAAGAGTTCTTTGTACACATCAAATCCTGTGACACCAAGATCAGATACTTTCACGATGATTTTCGTTTCATCATAATCATGTGCGTGTATGTTCTTAAAGTAATTCTTATCGATCGCATGAATTCCTGTAATCTGATTGATTTTCAATCTTGTCTGATGCGCCATCTCGATCAACTGTGGTATTTTGGTAGGTCCTTCAAGATAAATCGTTTTTCTGGCAACATCGAGGCTTGCCAGAAGCAAAGATGAGGGAGAAGTTGATTGGATCATGTTGATGGTTGATCGTAAGCGGATATGGTCAACACGTGGTCCTTGCGTGACGAGAATCGAACTTTGAGTCAGTGAACCTACCGTCTTATGCAACGAACATGAACTCATGTCTGCACCAGCGGCCATCGCACTGATGGGCAACTGATCACTGAATTGAAAGTGAGATCCATGCGCTTCATCTGCCAAGACAATCATGTCGTGTTCATGGGCAAGTTCAGTAATACGTTTGATATCTGATGCTACGCCGAAATAGGTCGGATTGATGATCATGACCGCTTTCGCGTCGGGATTGTCTAGGATTGCTTGTTTGACTTCTTCAAATTCCATATGATTTGCAATGCCAAGCTCGAAATCAAGATGCGGCTTGACAAAAATAGGAACAGCTCCTGATAAAATCAGGGCGTTGATAGCTGATTTATGAACATTTCTGGGGAGAATGATTTTTTCTTTGGCTCGACAAACGCTCATGATCATGGATAGGATTCCCATGGTCGTTCCCCCGGTGAGCAAATATGCCCGTTCAGCAAAAAAAGCGTCAGCCATCAATTCGCATGCTTCCTTGATGACGCCTGTCGGACGGTTCAAATTATCGAGTCCTCTTGGAGCGTTAGCATCCAGTTTGAACATGTGTACGCCTGTATAATCCATCATGTCATTATCGATCTGACCAAGCTTGTGACCTGGAACGTCATGCGAAACGGTATTGCTTTCCGCATACTCCAGAAGTTTGGTGTAGAAGGGTGTCAATCGATGATCTTTTTCCATGTATGACCCACCTTTCAATGAAGCACATCTATTTTAACATGAATGAAGATATAATCAAATGTTTTTGTCCTTTTCTTAAGAAAAACATAGATGTCCGACCGGATTTTGTCATGAACTTTTTCCTGTGGTATAATGGAGAAGAATGAAGGAGGTTTTTCGATGACACATTTACTCTCAGCAACCATTTCAACAGGACAAATATTACCCTCAGCACTGATCATTGTTGTGTTGATCGGATTGTTCATTCTAGAACATCACTTCATCAAGAAATATGAACTCAAGTTAAAGAAATCCATCATGATTTCGATCTTTGTGGCATCATTTGTGGTCTTTTTATTCGGTGTGTTTCTGATGCTTTGGATATGGAATTTCAACTTTCAAGACTATTTTAACCGTACATTTGATCAACTGATCGTATTTTTTGAGGAAAGTATCGGAAAGCTCATATCATCTGTCATCATTTTGTTTGTCGCCCAATTGATCTTGCGCATTTCTAAGATTGCGTTGATGAAGATTGGAACCAAGGAAGGTCCGCTTCAACGTCGCAAACGCACCATTTCTCGCGTCATGAGAAGCACTTCGAAATATCTGGTTTGGACCATCACGATTTTGGGAATACTTGCCTTATGGGGGATGAATGTCGTCCCTGCGCTTGCAGGACTTGGCATCATTGGATTGGTCATTGGACTTGGTGCACAAAAAATCATCAACGATCTGATCAGCGGCTTCTTCATCATTTTTGAACAGCACTTCAATGTCGGTGACAAGATTGAAGTTCAGGGGTTCAAAGGTGAAGTCATCGATATCGGATTGAAGACAACAAAGATTAAAAACTGGAAAGGTGAAATCAAGATTTTATCCAATGGTGAAATATCAAATCTCATCAATTTTTCCAGAGATCATTCGGTTGCCGTAGTTGAATTTGGAATCGCCTATCGAGAAAACATACAGGCTGTCATTGACTTACTCAATCAGGAACTCCCAAAAATCAAGGTTTTGTATCCTCAAATCATTGAAACGCCCAGTGTGTCAGGTGTCATTGATTTGGCAAACTCCTCTGTCAATCTTAGAGTGATTGCCAAAACCCTAAACGAGCAACACTATGCTGTTGAACGAGGAATTCGACAACGTATCAAAGAAATATTGGATGAGAACAACATAGAGATACCATTTCCTCAATTAGTGATTCATCAGCTAAAGAGTTAGTTATCTTATAACCTTTGACAATTGAAACCTGATTTACCTTCAATGATGACAGTGTGTCAATGTTACTCTATAAAATATGAAAAGGGAATTCTCCGCAAGAGAATTCCCTTTTGCACGAATCATCCAAGTCAACTTTTGGTATTAACCTTACTCAAAGGATTGAACTTTTCAGCTGATTAACTCTTATACGGTGCAAAATTGATATTGCTAAATGCTGCACTTGTTTCACTCTTATAACCTGTTTTGAAAATGAGGTTATAGGTGTTTTGTTTGTTATCAATTGTGAGTGTATCAATGAGTGTGTATGCTGTGTCAACATTGTCAATTTTTGGACCTGCAGCTAAGCCAGTCAAACCAGCAACACCGTCAATCACATTCTTAGCGATGGTAACAGAATCTTTCACAAGTTTTGAAGTATCCTTAAATACTGTCATTGTTTGAGTTCCTTTACCCTTGACTAAATCTCCCATCAAACTTGCTAATGCTACGTCAGATGCATCTTGACCTGTTGTATAATAACGAGCATATGGAAATTGCATCTTAGCAAATTCTTGACGAATTGCAGCTGATGTATCATCGTTTGGTGCTAATACATAAACGTCTTTAGCTGATTTGTTAGCTGAACCTAGTTGTGATACTAGTGCTGCTGCTTTAACGCCTGCAGTTTCAGCATTCCAATCGGTATCAACAGGAAGCATCGCTGTTTGAAGAGCATTTTTAGCTGCTGTGTTGAATGTTGCTTCTGTGTAGAAGCCTAGTGATGAGAAAGTATCATTCACGTTGATGATGTTAAAGATGCCAAACTGTGGTTGAATTTCTTCCATTGCCCCACCGAAGAAATAAGTAGCATTTGGCCAGTCAGCAACTCTACCTGCAAAAATCGCGAGATCGCATTTATTTGCAGTTGTACAACCATTTGCTAATGCTTTTTCAACAAGGTGACCACCTTGAGCTTTACCAACATTCCAGCTATTGAATGTCGTGTAATAGTTAGCGATGGTTGTTGCATCTTTCTTTGCCATACGGTCATGAGCAATCACAGTGACTCCTGCTTCTTTTGCTGCTTGAACAGCACCAGCTCCAGATCCTTCAACAGTGATGATGATGACTTGTGCACCTTTGGCAATCAATGCTTCAACGTTCTGTTTTTCTTTGGCTTCATCGCCATCTGAGAACAGAATTTCATATTCATAGCCTTTACCAAGTTTGTCTAGTTCTTCTTTGAAGAATTTGCCATCTTGATTAGCCCATCTTTCTTCAGAAGCATCAGGAAGTACGACACCAATCTTAATTGTCTTGTTTCCGCATGCTGCTAGAGAAATCACTAATACAATCAAAACCATTAAACTGATAACTCTTTTCATCTTTTTCTCCTTTTATATAGTTGTGCTATTGAACATCATGCACAATTTATCCTATCTTAATATTGCTAAATAATCGCTTTCTTTGGCTCCACGAATCTTATCACGAATTCGATTGTAGTCACCTAATGCACTTGTATAATCATATTCTGATTCAATGATTTTATGATTTGATTTCTTGGCATAATCCAATGCTTGCTTCGCTTGTCCATATCGTTTTTTTGCTCGTATATATTCGTCGTGATATGTTTTCTTTGCATAGTGCATACCTACAAGGTCTACTGAACGAACATTTCGGGTATATATATCAAAGACGACAGCAAGGAGTAATACTGATCCAAGCACAATCGGTTCGATATTTGCATTCACAGCGGACAAAGCCATTCCATTTTTTAATGACATGATAACAATGGATCCGATGACTGCGTTCACTACTTTTCCAATACCACCATTAGCACTCGTACCCCCGATGTAGGCAGCTGCGATAGCATATAATTCCCAGAAAGGTCCGTGATTCGGAGATGTATTTTGTAACATCGATGCATACATAACCCCTGATATCAACGCTAAAACTCCCATTGAAACAAAGACGATAATGATGATTTTTTCTACACTGATCCCAGATAACTCAGCTGCTTCAGGGTTTCCGCCAACAGCATAAATTCGTCTCCCTAAAACAGTTTGTGTTGTAAAGAAGTAATAGACGATAACAACCACAACAGTAATCATGAGTAGAAATGATATCCCTTTAAATGATGCTAAATTATGGGTAATGAATAAGATGATAATTAGAAGCATCAAAAGTTTAGTAAAAAACAATGGAAATGATTCAATAGGAATACCTAATGATTTGTTCTTATTCCGTTTCATGCTGCTGATAATAACAACAAGTACCGCCAAAGCAATTCCAATCAGAAGGGTTAAGATATCAAGTCCTCCTATTTTGAATGAGTTCAAATATCCAATACCAATCTTGTTAAAAAATTCATGAGATGTTGGTATGGTTCGATTGTTGGTTTTTAACATCAATAATCCTTTGAATAGAAACATTCCTGCAAGTGTTACGACAAAGGAAGGTACTTTGATGTGTGCAACAAAGAATCCCTTAATGATACCTACAACGACGGTAATGATAAGTCCTAAGACTAATGCAACAGGGACACTTATGTTTTGGTTTTCGATCGCAACAACGATGAATGCCCCTAAAAATGCACCGAGAAAACCAACGGACAAATCGATTTGACGTGTGACAATAACCAGTGTCATACCGACAGCTAATACAGATACATATGCGGTTTGATTCAACAAATTCGTGAAATTAATCGGACCGAGAAAGACTCCGTTGGTCATGATTGCAAATGTGATAAAGATGACACCTAAGGCAATATACATACCATAGTCACGAATATTGGAACGTAACATTGAAAACAATGTTAGTATGTACTTATAAACTGGGTTTATTTTTTTCATAGTCACCTCTATAATGTAGCCATTTGCATAATTTTTTCTGGAGTTGCTTCGTCGATATTGAATTCTGCTGTTTGAACACCTTCAGCAATGACATAAACACGATCACACATACCTAATATTTCTGGAAGTTCTGATGATATTAATATGATACTCATTCCATGAGCAACCATTTCATTGACAATCGTATAGATTTCATACTTAGAACCGACATCGATGCCCCGAGTTGGTTCATCAAGGATGAGGATTCTAGGTTCTGCAAACAGCCATTTTCCAATTTGTACTTTTTGTTGATTCCCCCCACTCAAGTTTCTAACTTGTTGCAATATAGATGGGGTTCGAATATCGAGAGACTTGACATACTTTTCAGTATGTAACGCTTGATCTAGAAAATTGAGAACTCCATATTTAGATATTCTATCCAGTGCAGTGATGGTGACATTTTGACTGATGTTTTCTGTCAATATCAATCCATCCTTTTTACGATTTTCAGACACATATGCAATACCATTCATAATGGCTTTATGAGGTGAATTCAGATTAACAGGCTGACCAAAGACAATTGTTGATCCGGAAAGCTTATACTTCTTAGGATTGCCAAAGATACTATGGGCAAGTTCGGTTCTACCCGCACCCATCAATCCTGCAATCCCAACAACTTCTCCTTTCCTAACCTTAATGTTTGAATCATTCACAATATATTTGTTTTTTTCTGGATGAAAAGCATTAAAATGAATCGTTTCTAAAACAACTTCCCCACCTTCATATTTAGGTCTTTTGGGGAAAATATCTTCGATTTCTCGACCAACCATATGCTTAATGATTTCAAATTCATTGATGTTCTCTCTTGAAAGTCTTACAATGACTTGACCATCTCTAATCACAGTCAAAGAATCTGCAATAGACTCAACTTCTTTAAGTTTATGTGAAATCATGATTGAAGTCACACCTTCATGCTTAAGTTGCACCAAAAGTTTGAGTAAGTTCTGACTATCATCTTCATTGAGTGCAGCAGTAGGTTCATCGAGAATCAGCAGTTTAACATTATGGCTCAAAGCTTTAGCAATTTCTATGAGTTGTTGTTTTCCGACCCCTAAGGTTCCAACAAGATCGTTGATATCGACATTGAGTCCAACCATATCTAGATACTTCTTTGCTATTCTTTTCGTTTCATTCCAATCGACTAGCACTTGATTCTTTGTCTGTTCGTGACCAATGAATATATTCTCATAAACTGATAAATTAGGAAACATTGCAAGTTCTTGATTGATGATGATCCCACAATTTACAGAATCTTTAATGCTATGAAAATGCTTAATTTGTCCATTAAATAGAATATCCCCACTATAATCTCCATCTGCATAGATACCAGATAGTATTTTCATGAGTGTCGATTTCCCCGCTCCATTTTCACCAACAATAAAATGAATTTCTCCTTGTTCAACATATAAGTTGACGCGATCAAGTGCAAGAACACCTGGGAATTTTTTCGATATTGATTTCATTTCGAGAATTTTTTGGGATTGCACATCATCACCTCAATTCATTCATTATTTGTAAAAAAAACGCTTTCATTCAAATTGTTAATCATAGTTTATCATTTAAACTATCTTTTGTAAATACTGGTTTTTTAGAATAATGCTTTTACAGTTGGGTATATTTTAATAAATCTCTCATATTTTTGATTATACTGGCTACTTCTAGGATTGTCGGGAACAAAATGACGATGAATGTGTATCAACTTCTTACAAGCAGATTCAACTGTATCAAATAAACCATCTCCAACCATTGCTAGAATAGCCGCACCAAAGGCCGGTCCCTCTTCTATATCGATGGTAACAGCCTCGATTCCCATGATGTCAGCAATCATTTGAGACCATACTTGACTTTTTGCTCCACCACCGGTCAATCGAATTCTTCGGATATCCACACCTAAGTCTTGTATCAATGAAAACGATTGTTTGAGTGCAAAAGTAACACCTTCAATGATTGCACGATCGATATGTGTTTTCTGATGCTCAAGTCCAAAGCCTATCAGTAATCCTCTAGCATATGGGTCATTGATAGGTGAACGTTCTCCTGAAAGATAGGGTAGGAAAAAGATTGTGTCTTCAATCGGAGTATGGCTTAATTGTTCAAAAAATGATGTGTAATCTGATCGATTGAGAACATCTTCACTCCACCAACGTAATGCACCAGCTGCATTGAGCATAACACTCATCATATGGTATTTTCCGTTGGCGTGTGCATAGGACTGGAGAAAATGCTTGTGATCTACCTTGAATTGATTCGATGCAACGAAAATGACACCACTTGTCCCTAATGATATACTACACTCGCCAGACTCAACAATACCGACTCCAACAGCTCCGGCAGCTTGATCACCAGCACCTATAACAATCTTAACTGAAGAAGATAATGAAAGAAAACTTGCGATTTCAGGTTGTAAATGACCGATGCATGCTGAACTCTCCATGACAAGAGGATAACAACTAGAGTCAAGACCGATGACATCAAGCATAAATTGACTGTATTGTTTTTGAGCTACATCATATAACAATGTACCTGATGCGTCAGTAACATCCGTTGCAAAGATTCCAGATAGTCGGTAGGCAAGATAATCTTTTGGTAACATGATTTTGCTTATTTTATTGAATATGCTAGGTTCATTTTGTTTAACCCATAACAATTTAGGTGCAGTCAATCCAGTTATTGCAATATTGCCCGTTTCTGCCTGTAACTTATTAATACCTATATGTTCGTTGAGATATTGAACTTCAGAAGTTGTTCGTTGATCATTCCACAAGATAGCATTTCGCAACACTTGATCCTTTTCATCCAAGATGACTAGACCGTGCATTTGTCCTGAAAAACTGATTGCACGAATGGTCGACTCATAGCCTGCGATCAGTTCAAGCAAGCCTTGTATCGTTTGTTGATACCATATTTCTGGATTTTGTTCTGTCCAGGAAGATTGAGGTATCAATAAATCGAATGTTTTTGAAACCGTTCGAATGACATGTCCATTCGATTGAACAAGAATTAACTTAACACTCGTGGTTCCTAAGTCAACGCCAATATACATGAGTGATGCTCCTATCCTAAAATATACTGATTAATGATTGATTCGAGTAGTTCTTGCTTGCCTGTTTCATTTTGCTCAAGATTAGGATGACTCATGGCATAACTTTCAAGTTCTTTAAACCCTACACTTCCAGAAACAATACTTTTTCCAATCCCTTTTTGATATGAGGCATATCTTTTTTGCAGGTTCTTTTCTAGAATTTGATCTTCCCACAATTTTGCAGCGATTTTAAGACCTGCTGCATAAGTATCCATTCCGACGATATGAGCAATCACTAGGTCTTCTGGATTGAATGAACTTCTTCTGACTTTAGCATCGAAATTCAAGCCACCACTGGTCAACCCTCCAGCACGCAATATTTCATACATGATTGAAATTGAATCGTAAAGATTTGTAGGAAACTGATCTGTATCCCATCCAAGTAACAGATCTCCTTGATTGGCATCAACACTACCGAGCAAATGTTCATCTGCTGCAATTCTTAATTCATGATTCATGGTGTGACCGGATAGTGTAGCATGATTGGTTTCAATATTAAGCTTGAAATGATCAATCAATTGATATTTGCGTAAAAATGAAATCACAGTTGAACTATCAAAATCATATTGATGCTTTGTAGGCTCTTTAGGTTTGGGTTCGATATAAAACTGACCCATGAATCCAATTTCTTTAGCGTAGTCAACCGCCATATGAAGCAGTCTAGCAAAATTGTCGAGTTCAAATTTCATGTCTGTATTCAATAAGGTTTCATACCCCTCGCGGCCACCCCAAAATGTATAACCTGCCCCGTTAAGTCGATGTGTGATTTCCATCGCTTTTTTAATTTGTGCGGCTGAATAAGCAAAAACATCGGCATTTGGACTCGTTGCTGCTCCATTGACAAAACGTTTGTTCGAAAATAGGTTTGCAGTTCCCCACAACAACTTAATGCCTGTACGTTTCATTTCACATTCGATTAGGTCAACGATCACGTCAAGATTTCGATTGGTTTCTTCAAGTGTTTTTCCTTCAGGTGCAATGTCACGGTCGTGGAAACAAAAATATTCTATTCCCATTTTTTCCATGAATTCAAAAGCTACACCGACTCTGACCTTTGCGATTTCCATTGAATCCATCGATTGTTCTTCCCAGGGTCTAACCATGACTTCTTTACCAAAGGGGTCTTTACCATCATACGTGAAGGTGTGCCAATAAGCCATAGAAAACTTAAGGTGTTCTTTCATTGTTTTGCCTAGAATTAATTCGTTAGGGTTGTAATATTTAAAAGCGAACGGATTTTGACTTTTTGAACCTTCATATTGAATCTTTGGTATTTGATATAAGTATGCCATGATAATCTCCTTTATATTGTTGAAGCTAATTTGTTTATGTATTGACTTTGTTGTATAATCAAATTAAGAATTCGAGGTGCTAAAAAATGAAAACAGCAAATTCTCAATCAATTAAATCAGATAACACAAAACTCGTTGTTGAAAAGCTCATAGAACTGAGAGAAACATCGCGTATTGAACTCTCAAGACTAACAACTTTGAATAAAGCAACCATTTCTTCAATCGTGAGCGAACTTGTAGAAAAAGATCTCGTGATTGAAACAGATAAAATGGTTAAAACAAGTGGACGTAGTGCTAAGGTAGTTGCACTCAATAAGAATGCAGGGAGAATTATCAGTATAGAACTATTAACAGATTCTCTCTATGGTGTTGTGACCAATTTATTCGGAAATATTCTCTTCGAGTTTAGAAAACACGTCAAAGATCCAGAATTTCATCCTTATCTCCAAGATTTGCTTGAAGCCATTGATGTTTTACGCGCTAATACCATTGATTCTAAATATGGAGTTATCGGAATCGGAATCGGTGTCTATGGTATTTTATCAAAAGAAAAGAAAATAAAATATGCTACATTCACATCTTGGAAGGATATCGATTTGAAAAGTATCATTGAAGATTACACAGGCATTGAAACCTATGTTGAAAATGAAGCCAATATTTCTGCATTAGGTGAACATGTCATCTATGCCGATCAAGATAATCTGGTTTCATTGAATATTGGCATTGGAGTAGGCATGGGTATCATCATTGATAACAAACTTTACACAGGTGAAAATGGATACGCTGGAGAAATCGGACATACAATCATTGTTCCAAATGGAAAACCTTGCATTTGTGGTAACCACGGATGTCTAGAAAAATACATCTCAGATCCGGCAATTATCGAGCAATATTTTGATCTGACTGGTCAAAAAATTAGCATCGATGAATTTATTAACCTATATCGTAAACAAGATTCTTTTACAATAGAAATTTATAATCGATTCATCGACATTCTTGCAATGACTATTAATAACATCTCTCAAACTCTGAACCCAAAAACCATCGTGATCAACAGCAAGATTGTTGAGAACATACCTGAAAGCACTTCTGTAGTAAAGAATAAACTTCGATCACAAATCATGAGTCTTGAAGTGTTGACCACTTCAAAATACAAGTCAAAGACGAATGTACTCGGATTAACCCATGTACTCATTCAAAAATTTCTTAAGGTTGAAACCTACAAGATTCGTCCTAATACATAGCAACAGATAGCGTTTTCAATGATAGTTTATCACTTAAATTATGTTTTGTAAATACTCGTTTTTCATTTTGATCATTTCATTTTTTTTATTGTAAATCAAAAAAATCCTAAGACAGATTGAGTATTCACAGACACATATCATTCTTAGGATTTTTTATATTGAAGTTTTATTTAGTTAAGCATTCATCTGTGCATGATTTTGCATATGCACATTTCGAACACACATTTTGGTCTTTTTTTCTAAGATTCACATAGATAAATCCAACGATCATTAATCCAACCAAAACAAGGATGATCACATCGGCAATTGTCATGGAAAAATCACCTCAAGCAATCTCCCAAACTGGAAAACCAACACACCTAACATCCAAGCAATACCTGTTTGGAAGATGACCGCTTTCCACATCCGTTTGGTCGTTCCAAGTTCATGTCTCATCGCGCCTATCGCACCAAAACATGGTGCAGAAAACAGATTGAATACCATGAATGCATAGGCTGAAGATGCCGTAAAGAAGCCAAATGCTGAACTTCCAAAGATCAATAATCCCTCTGAAGTATCATCAGAGTATCCTGCGATGATTGCCATGGAAGCAACCACTTGTTCTTTGGCCACGAGTCCCTGGAATGCAGAGACGGTTGCTCCCCAGGAAAACTCACCGAGCATCGGATAAAAGATCCAAGAAAATGCATTACCAATACTTGCGAGCATGCTTTCATCGGCTGGAATTCCGTATACAAAATTCCATGAAAAACTGATCAGAAACCAAACCACAAGTGATGCCATCAGGATGACCGAGCCCGCTCTTTGAATGAATGCCCAAGCTTTTAATAAGACATCATAGATAACATAAGTGAAATTCGGTAGTTTGTAATCCGGTAGTTCTAAAATGAAGCTGGATGTTTTGCCTTTGAAAAGAATATTTTTCATCAAATATGCAGATAACAAGATGATGAAGATGGCTAAGAAATAAAGAGATGCGCTGGCAAGTCCTGAATAATCTTGAAAGAAATATCCTGCAAACAATGTGATGATGGGTAATTTTGCACTGCAAGGGATGAACGGCGTGAGTAAGATGGTCATCTTCTTTTCGGTTTCGTCATTGATGGTTCTTGCAGACATGATGGCAGGTACACTGCATCCGCTACCTATAATAAAAGGTATCAGGGATTTCCCGGAAAGTCCTACTTTTTGAAAGACTCGATCGAGGAAAAAGGCGATTCTTGACATATATCCTGTTGTTTCAAGGATGGATATCAATAGAAACAAGATGATCAGTTGTGGCAAAAAGTTCATGATGGCACCTACTCCGGCAATCAAGCCATCGACCACGAGACTCACCGCCCAAGGCGATGCATCCACACTGACCAGAAATCCTGACATCCCGTCGCCAAAACGCGTCATCAGTCCATCAACGATCTCAACAGTCCATCCTCCAACAGGTCCTGCTGCTAGATAATAGACAGTAAACATGATCACGATGAAAATCGGAATCGCCAGATATCGATTCAAAAAAATCGAATCCAAACGATCTGTCGTGGTCATTTGTTCAAGTCTTGCTGTCACTGCTTCATCACGAATCTGCTCGATGTACCGATATCTTTCATCAGCAATGACTTGTTCCATGTCTCGCTTATATTGGACCGATAAGTTTTCAATGCATAGGTTTGTTTCAGTGGTCTGATAACGTTCGAAGAGCATATCTTTTTCTATCAGTTTGACTGACATGAATCTCTTGTGTGGTGTATCGACTTGATCCATCAATTTTTCAATGGCTGATTCAATATGATGATCATAGATATGTTTATAATGGTTTTTACGATAATCGGATTGTTTGATGGTCTGAATCAGATTGAACACATTGGTTTTCTTGAGGGCAGATATGGACATGATGGTCGTATCCAACCGCTTTTCCAATGTCGTCAAATCAATCTTGATGCCACGTTTATCCGCGATATCGGCCATGTTGAGTGCAATCATGACTGGAATGTCTAGCTCAAGGAGTTGTGTTGTCAGGTATAAACTGCGTTCTATCGATGTCGAATCGATGACATTTAAGATCAGATCGACGTGTTCTTCGAATAAGAATCGTCTTGAAATATTTTCCTCGATACTATATGGCGATAGTGAATAGATCCCCGGCAAATCGACCAATTCATGATCTGTTCCTCGGATGATGCCGATTTTTCTTTCAATCGTTACCCCAGGCCAGTTGCCAACCTTTTGATTGGATCCTGTCAAAACATTGAATAATGTCGTTTTTCCTGAATTCTGATTACCGACGAGCGCGATTCTCATGCAATCACCTCGACAAAAATCATGGCCAAATCAGATTTACGGATACACAGTTCATACCCTCTGAGTTCAATATCCATCGGATCTCCAAGTGGTGCCACTTTCTTAATTTTGATTTGAACACCCTCTGTGATGCCCATATCTAATAATTTTCTTCTCAGTGAACGATCTTCGACAGTCAAAGAAAGGACTTTGGCTTTCTGTCCTTTTTTTAAGTTTGATAATGAAACATGGTCACCGACTGTGCATTTTTTGAGTTGTTTTTTCATCTACAAGACTCCTTGAACCGATACTATCTAATCCCATTATAAAAAAATGCATCATATAGTCAAATGATGCTGTAAAGTTTATGAATAATGCTATAAATAAGCAAAAACAGGCGATTAGCCTGCTTGTACTGCTGCGATTTGATCTTTTTTTGAATCCATTTTATACTGATACATTTTTTTGTCGATTTCATCGAAGAAATCATAGAATGTCGCGTATTTCGAGGGAATGAAGACACCGTATCCATAGGATAGATTGAGTTGAATATCTTTACGGTACTGATTGACGTATTTCAATTGATCAATGATTCGTGCCATAATATCTTTCAAGATATCTTCATTGTCGGTATCGACTAAGATAAAGAATTCATCGCCACCAATTCTAAAGACCTGATCATTTTTTCTGACGCTTCTTCTCAAGATTCCACCGATCTCAAGCAGCGCGCTGTCACCTGCACTGTGGCTATTTTCATCGTTGATTTTTTTCAAGTCATCAATATCGATCAAAATCGAACCTACTGTCTTGCTGATGGATCGTTGGTGCAAAATTTGACCAATTCGATGCTCATATTCCAATCGGTTGTATACACCTGTCAAAGGGTCTGTAGAAGAGACCTTGGATTGAACATAGACATAGAGGATCAGGATAGAAACCGTCATCGAGGGCCAGATGAGTTGATATTGAGACTCGATGAGTTGTAAGAAAGCCGCAACCATGGGTGCAATCGGAAAAATGAGCAATGTGAATAAATCTGATTTTGGCATTGACTTTTGATGTTCTAAAATCTTGATGACGGTAAATGCAAACACGAGCAGACTGAAGATAGGGAACACCCAAAATAATGATCCTCTCTGATAGATGCCGTTTGCATCAAAATGGAATAGATAATTACCAAATAAACTCATCACAGATATGGTCACCATGGCAAGTACTGAAGGTATTGCAATGAACTTAACCACTGGATTGACGGTTACTTTGCCATTCAGATGATAATCGATGTAAAATCCCCATAAAATGACAATCAGAATTTGGAAAAGGAAATAAATGAGTACAAAACCTTTGTAAATCAGGGATTGTACACCGTCAATCGATGTGCCAAAAAATAGTAACAACGTATCAAAAATGAGCAAACCTATATTGGTCCAAATCAACATAAAAAAGAAGCGATTTCTCTTCTGATTTTCCCCATAACTTTTTCTGAAACTGAACAAAATAACCAATAAAATGATGATGGATATAAGGTTCGTTTGATTCATGGATTCACCTGCACTGTATAGATTCTTCGATGATATGATAACATACTTTCATCTCAAATTTAACCTTTCTTAAAAAATACGAAAACAAATGCATAAAAAAGGGCGAATCCTCATGGAATTCGCCCTTGATGGTGTCACTTATTCTAACAAATAAATATACAAACCAATCATGTCATGATACGTTTGATTGCTTGACAGTGTCCAAATCATGTTATTGAGGTGGAGTTGAATCGCGCTTTGTCCGATTAAGTTAACTTCGACATGGTATACGTTCGGTAACGCTGTTGTTGATATCGAAATGATCTCAAGCATTTGTCCAAAATCGTTATACACCTGAAGTTCTTCCAAATCATCGATATCGACAAGATAATCAAAACCAATATCAAATCCGATGTTTGTCATGTTCGTGACATATCCTCTGTTGAGAATATTGATGGTTTCATTGGTGTAAATTCTCATCATGCCACCCACCTTGATTTCATCACCAGTCACTTGGACCATCATCATATAGCCAACATCTGCAAGTGTCGTGACATAAAGCGCTTGATTAGCTCCTGGTATTGGTGTTTCTTGCCATGTATAAGGATTGACTCTATACCATTGAATGCTGATGCCGCCTTGAACAGGATTGCCATCACGATTGTAGACAGTCACACTTTCAAGTTTCAAACCACAACCCACAAATGGATTCATGATACCTGTCAAGAACATGCTTTGCTCTAACATCCATCCCGCAAAATAGGTTTCTACTGATGTGTATCCAAATGAGACAGCGTTTGAGACTGTACCCTGATCAGAAATCAATCTGACAGTCATCGGTGTATCCATCTGTAAACTGAAGTTGTTCCAAGTGGTGATCAAAGGATTTCCATAATACATCAAATCATACCAAGCCTGGTCAACGATATCAAAATATTGTAATTTGAATTCATTATAACCAAGTTCCCAGGGAAATGGGAATTCCAGATCGACGATCATATCAGTTCCGCCAAACCAGTCATCATGGCGATCGATTTCGACCACTCTCAATCCACCGAATGTGTTGATTGGCATCGTGCCACTGACCATCGGCAAAGGTCCCATCGATCCTGGGTTATACGTTGCCATCGGATCATCATAGGCGATCACTGCAAGATGAACTGTAAAGATCAGATCATAACCATTGATACTTGCTGTCACATGGATGTAGACAGTATTTGGAAAATCATTTTCTGCAAAGCTGATGAGATTACCCGTGAGCGTCGCATCCAAAGCACTGAGTGGATCAAGTTCAAAACTGTAGGTTCCGCCATAAATGGGATGTGTTGTTGAAAATTGATAACTCAATCCGTCTTTATAGAGTAGTCCCATTTCATTCATGAGATATGCTTTCATGATTTCAGTGAGTTCAATGTCTGACAGTGTTACATCAGTCATGTCATCTTCAATCATGATGCATGTCCATTTGGGTCCATATGCTGTATAGTAAAATTCATAGTTGAAACAAGACAGTTGAACATCTTGTCCCACTTTCAAACTCAATGCGTCCCTGATTTGCATTTCATAGGTTTGAATCATGATGATGTTCAAGCCATCTGTCAGATAATAGTTTGAATCCCAACTGCTGTAAATCAGTCTGCCTGTCACCAGATGATAGTGCATCGGGTTTACTTCAAGTACTGATTGATTAGCAAGTGTTTGAAGTTCTGTTTCAGTCGGTGTGAAAGGCAACATCTGAAGCACCGCCACTTGTTCGATGCTTGCATTCCAAGCATATCCGTTTGCAACCACAAATTCATCATATCCTCGTTTTTGAGTGAAGATGATGACTTCATCACCAACCTGAAGATCGTTATAACCTTCTCCATAGAGATAAGATGAACTGACTCGGTCTTGGAATATGACATCGCCATAAGGTGTCTTGTATAATACGATGACCAAGACTTTGGCATATTCGTCATCATCCAACTGATAGAATTCGTCAATAGAAAGTATTGGGTAAGGTTGAGCAGTCAGTGTGAATACATGTGTGACTTCAAGTTCTCCAATCGTGATGACCACTTGGAATAAGAATAGTGTTTCTTCAGTGATTTCAAGAATCTCCATGGTCACCAGATTGATGAACTGAGTACTTGCACCGACATATGTCCAAACCATGGTCGCACCAAGTGGTGGGAAACTGGTCGGCAATTCAATTTGCTGGCCAGGTCTAAAGATTTGATTGATCTCAAGATGGTAGGTACCAATATCTATCAACGCATCAATCTTTTCTTGATCTGTAACGTAATCCAGTACCAAACCTTGTTCTCTTGCGATGATGAGCATGCGGTCTGGTTCGTTGCCTTCAGCACCAAAGTTAGGCATCAAGAATCCTTTGAGTTTGAATCTGAGTCCTTCCATCATTCTGAGTGATTCGAAAGGATTCATCATTTGGATGACTTGACCCTCATCGATCATCATGAACATCGGGAAGAATGGGATGAAATCGCCAGAACCCAACTGTTCGCTGATCAGTGGCATGTAGGAATCATCGATGAATCTGAGATATCCAACCACCTCAACAAAGATGCCCCAATTTGTACGATCTTCTAAATCGAGTGCTAAAAAGCTGTCAATCGTATGTACTTGAAGCGTCATAGGATTAGGTCTGTTGTGTGATAAAACGTCGACCAATAACGTTGTACCTTCATCCCAAAGTAAGGCAATACCTTCGTGTGTTTCTCGGTATCCTGTGATGATGACTTCATCACCAATGACAAAACCCTTCAATGGCGCAACAAAGAGATGTCCGGTTGCATCTGCAACGATTGCAGGACCGTCACCACCAAAGTTAGAAAGGACGACAATCACTCTTAAGGTGAAGAAATCTCCGTCTTCTCCAGCGATGAACTGTGCAATCGTCTGCGTTTCAATGGGCACAACATGCAATTGGAATTCAACGATTTCAACCGCATCGCCAACGGTAATGGTTGCTCTGATATCGATAAAGGTTTCTTCATCGATCAATGCTGAAATTGCACCTGTTGTTAAGTTATATAGACCTGCATTCATGCCAAACACTTCAAATGCTATGGAATATTCATATGGCGGGTAAGTATCCGGTAACAGATGGAATGCACCTGGTCTTAAAACCTTTTGAGCATAATATCCTTCCAACTGGTCAGCTAAGAATGCTGCCAGTTCAGGATCTGTA
>DITG01000091.1:24408-26340 GCA_002422045.1 Acholeplasmataceae bacterium UBA6190 | reverse complement strand
GTCGCTTCACGGGTGATTCTTACATATTTTCTTTTCTTTCGGTGAGATAGGACTTCAAGATGATAATCTGGATCTGATGATATGTGACTTTCGATATCATATCGGTCAATGGTGTAATGAGGTGTTCTGCCTTGAAATGCACCTGTTTGAAAAGGAGTCAGAAAGACTTCGGTTGCACCTAAAGATTTACTGGTCTCAACCACATGCTGAGCTAATTTTTCTTCATCCAGACATGTGTTGAAATTGGCATTTGCCCGTTTTTTTTCTTTGACATAGAAGATGGTATATCTGCCATATTCGGTATCGATATTATGGACTGGCATGTCACACCCTCCGTTTCAGGATTGCGAGTGTTTCCATTTCAGTTGTTTTCGGAAACATCCGAACCGGATAAACCTTGAGGATCTCATACTGGTCACCAAGCATCTTCAAGTCTCTGGCCAGTGTCTTGACATCACAGGACACATAAAAAAGTTGCTGTGCTGTACTCTTTATGATCTCATCAACCATTTCTGGCATGAGTCCGTTTCTTGGAGGATCAGTGATGATGACATCAGCTGAAAGTCGTTTCATGACGTTTTCTGTCTGATCACAGATGATCTCGACATGACTAAACTGATAGCTATCCTTGATACGGTTGGCCATCAAAACTGATTCCGGATTGGATTCGATCATGATGACTTGTTTCGCTTGATCCGAGAGATGAAAGCCGATGCTACCGATACCGCTATAGGCATCGATGATGGTTTTCCCCTTTGGAATATGTCTCTTGATGAGGTCATAGACTATCATCGAAACAGGGAGATTGACCTGGAAAAATGAGCGGTCTGATAAGAAGACATTCATCTTGCCGAGTGGCTCTGTGATGAGGTTTTCACCATATAACACGATCGAATGTGGACCCATGATATGTCTGGGATTGTCGCGGATATTCAAGGTAATCCCGATGATGTTTTTGAACGTCTTCAGTCGTTCAACCAAATCATTTTGTCCTTTGAACAAGGGCTTCGATGTCACGATGGCAACCAGTGCTTTGCCTTCTGGATTGGTTCTGATCACCAGATGAGAAAACGACTTATAATCGATGATGACAGGATGATCAAAGAGATAAGAAATGATCTGATTGGTTGTTTCGTCAGATAACACATAGGTCTTAGCCTGAATCAATTTTGAGTTATCTGCTGCATAGAGTCCAAGCTTTAACATGGGTGAATCCATCACGTGGAAGACACTCTTATTTCGGTAATGGGTTGAGTTGAAATCGGTGATTGTCTCTTCGATTTCAATATCCAATCCACCGATTTTTTTGAGTGTTTCTTGTGTGATTCTCTTTTGCCAGTCGCACTGTGCATCATCAGAAAGATGCAACAAATCAGCACCCCCATAGATTTCATCCGGATGACTGATTCGGTCATTGCTACTGGTTAATCTTTGTTCTATTTTACCTTCAGCATATTGATTTTTGACTTTGATAATCTTGATTTCCGCAGTTTCTCCAGTCAAAAAATGAGGAACGAATACCACATATCCCTCATGTTTGACGACCCCTTGTCCGAGGTAGTCCAAATCGACGGCTGTAGCAACAATCTTGTTACCAACAGTTAACATCGTCTTCCTCCTTGAAGTGTACAGCGAGACCGCCCTGAGATGTTTCCTTATAGGATGAATGCATATCAAGTCCGGTCTGATACATCGTCTTGATGACCATATCGAGTGATATTTTTCTGGAATCCGTTAAGAAATACGCCAATCCACAAGCATCAATCGATCTGAGGGCTGCAACAGCATTCCGTTCGATACATGGAATCTGTACATAACCATTGATGGGATCACAGGTTAATCCAAGATGATGTTCAATCGCGATTTCTGCAGCATATTCGACCTGATCCATATTGAGATTAAAGAGTGTCGCATGCGCTGCAGCAGCCATCG
>DITG01000091.1:0-24362 GCA_002422045.1 Acholeplasmataceae bacterium UBA6190 | reverse complement strand
TGATGTTTTTCATGCATGTAATAAAGCACTGCAGGCAAAACGCCACACGCACCGCATGTCGGTGCCGTGACAATCACGCCACCTGCGGCATTTTCTTCGCTCACTGCGAACGCATAGCTTGAAACGAGTCTGTTTTCAAAGATTTCAGGCATTTCATTGTTGATGATTTTACTATAGAGTTCCGGTGCTTTCCGCTTCAATTTCAAAGGACCCGGCAACACACCATGGGTTGAGATGCCTCTGACAATTGCCATTCTCATCGCTTCCCAAATCTCGCCTAAGAATTCTTTGAATCCTTCACCTTCGACTTGGAACACATAATCAGCAAGCGACAGATGATTGGCCTTGCAATATTTCTTGATATCTTTGAAATTGGTATGAGGATAAATCGGAGACTCCATATCAGGTTCTCCTTCGAATAGGATTCTCCCACCGCCCACCGATTTCACCGTTTTTTCAACGATGAATTGATCGTTCTCAAATCCTCTGATGATGAGTGTATTCGGATGTTTGTCCAAATCAAGCGCTGTTGAAAAGACCACCGGAGCGGGATAGAGTGCGGTCTTGATCGCTTCTTCGGTCAAATGACCTTTGCCTGTGAGTGCAAGACTGTTATAGAGTGTGATATCGAATCTATCCAAATTGGGATAGTTAGATTTGATGATGTTCGCTGCCTTTGCAGGTCCCATGGTATGGGAACTCGAGGGTCCGAATCCGATTTGATAAAGCGATCTGATGGAAAGCATAGGTGTTCACGTTCTTCTTTCTGACTATCTGAATTTTCGCTTGAGATAATCGACGTAATACATAGGATTAAATTCTTCTTTGGTACAAATCTGGAGGATTTCTTTGGGTGTCTTCGAACCAGCAAACTTGTGTACGTGCTCTTTGAGCCACAAATTGATGGCTTTGATGTTGTTTTCTGCGATTTCTTTTTCGACGTTGATCTCTTTATCCATTGCCTGATACATTTGTGCTGCATAGGCTGATCCTAATGCATAGGTTGGGAAATAGCCGATGGCTCCACCCGACCAGTGAATGTCTTGAAGCACGCCTTCACGGTCAGTTCTTGGACGCTTGCCAACATAGGCTTTCATCAACTGATTCCATTGTCTTGGCAGATCTTTGACTTTCAGTGTACCGTTGATCAATTGTTTCTCGAGTTCATAGCGGACCATGACATGCAGTGCATAGGTGAGTTCGTCTGCTTCGATTCTAATGAGTGAACGTTTGGCTTGATTGATGTAGGCCAAAAACTCATCAACTTCGATGTTTCTCAGTTGTCTAGGAAACAGTTTGACAAGTTTCGGATAGTGTAGATCCCAAAATGCTTTCGATCTTCCGATCATGTTTTCATACATTCTGGACTGTGATTCATGAATGCCTAGCGATGTACCGCCATGCAGGAATGTATCATCATATTTGAGGTCATTTTGCATCTCATAGATGGCATGACCCATCTCATGAATGGTTGAAAAGATGGAGGATGCGAAATTGTCTGCATGATAATGGGTGGTGATTCTGGTATCGGTACTGGAAACGCCTGATGTAAAGGGGTGTGCGGATTCCTTAAGCAATCCGTGATTCTTGTCATAACTGAAAACATCCATCAAGTAATGAGAGAATTCTCTTTGCTTGTCGACAGGAAATGCCTGTTTGGAAAGTTTGCGGTTATAGGATTTGGGCTTTCCTTCAGTGATTTGCATCACGAAAGGCACGAGCTCAGTTTTTAACGTGTTGAAGAATAAATCATACTCTTTGATGCCAAAACCTTCTTCATAAAAATCCAGAAGGATATCGTAAC
Source organism: Acholeplasmataceae bacterium UBA6190 (assembly GCA_002422045.1). Lineage (GTDB taxonomy): Bacteria > Bacillota_I > Bacilli_A > Acholeplasmatales > Acholeplasmataceae > Peloplasma. The sequence goes on along the minus strand of DITG01000091.1, from coordinate 22,558 downwards.
CTTTCAGTTCATCGGTTTCCAAATACTTCACAAGCTTACGATTGAACTCCACAATTTTTTCGAGTGTGGGTCTGAACAGTTCGAAGTTATCTTTTTCTTTAGCTTCTGCCCAAATGTGAGAACCTTGGGATGCAAGTACTTGATAATCGATATACTCGTTCATCGGAACGAGTTTGATGATTCTCAGTCCCTTGTAAGTATTTTTGATTTCAGTCTTAAAATCAGGATCTGTAATGTCATCTAAATGCTGATGAAGTCTTTCAATCGCCTCTAGATAAAGAGGGTCAGATTCGACCTTATACATTTCGGTTGCCATGATCTGATATTGTTTGGTGCGGTATTCGACTGAACCTTTCGGGGCTTCAGTTTCCTGATCCCAACCCATCAGCCATGTGAAATAGCCATATGCCTTGATCTTTGCTCTGGTTTCTTGAAATACTTTGATATCGTTTTCCATAGGTTATCCTTTCAAAATCATTATGACATCATTATAACATAAGGGACTTCTCTAGAAGAGAAATCCCGATCATTTCACAAAAACACAAGGGTTGCGATCCCAAAATAGATCACTAAGGCAACCACGTCATTGATGGTGGTCATGATAGGACCAGATGCTGCAGATGGGTCCTGTTTGTAACGGTCTAAGATGATGGGAACATAAACACCCATCAATGCAGAAATGAACATTGAACTGAAGACTGCGACCAACACGATCCATGCAATCGACTGAGCGGATTGTCTGCCGGTTGGTATGAGCATCAAGAATACATAGGCGAACAGTGCACAAGAAATGGCTAGGATCAAACTGTTGAATAGTCCAATCAATGTCTCTTTGATGATGTGGATTTTGGGCAACTTGTCTCTGTCAAAGGCATCCAGGTGAAGTCCTAGAATAGTGACAGCAAGTGATTGTGTACCGATGTTTCCTGCCATCCCAAGGATGAGTGGTTGGAATAAAACAAGCGCAGTCACTTCAGCAAGGGTTGCTTCAAAAATGGAAAGAAAACTTGCGATCAAGAGGTTCAAAACAACTGCAATGAGCAGCCAAGGTAGTCTTTGTTTGGATCTTTCGAGTGCAGTTGAATCGGCTTCATAATCCGACAACAAGGCCATTTTTTGGTAGTCTTCCTCAGCCTCTTCAATAATCTCATCGAAGATATCATCGGCAGTGACAATCCCCAAGAGATGATCATCATGATCCAAGACTGGAATCGCATTCTTGTCATAGTCCATGACGGTTTCAATCGCTTCTTCGATCGTTGCATCTTCATAAACAAAATGGAAATCTTCTCTCATGATGGAAGCTAGTGTCTGTCCAGGTCTTGCCATGATGAGTTGTTTCAGGTCAATTGATCCGATGACATGCTTATCATCATCTGTGATGAATAATGTATCGATATAATCGTTTTCTTTGGATGTCGTGACAATCTTTAAAGTTGCTTCCTTGATGGATAACTCATGATCTAGACTGATGACATCGGTTGTCATGATCGAAGCAGCAAGGTCTTCATCATAGGCCAGCAAAAGCTCAAGTGATTTTGCTTTGATTCTTGGTAGGTATTGTGTGATATCCGGTCTCTTTTCAGGTTCTAGATCTTCGACGAACTCTTTCAAATCGTCACTTTCGAGACTCTTTAAAAGTGATTTTTTGCGTGGTACTTCTAAAAGATGGAACAGTTGATACTGATCTTCGATATCGAGTTCTACAAACATGTCGGATAACTTTTCAAGACCCATCAGATGAATCAGTCTCTTTTGTTCTTCAATATCCAAATTCGGATACATCACTGCCAAGTCATAGGCGAAGATGGGTTTCAGTACTTTCTTGAGTTGATCGTCGGTATGTTTGAAATTGATTTTTTTAAGCATCTCAAATACCTCCGAGCATCAGGGTTGCCAGTCCGAAATAGATGAACAAGGCTGCGACATCAATGACTGTGGTGATGAAAGGACCTGAAGCGACCGCAGGGTCAAATTTGAGTGCTCTGAGTGTCACAGGGATCAAAATGGCAGTGAGTGGTGCAATCATGACGGTCAGCCATAAGGAAAAACCGACAACAAAGGCAATCAGTAGGGGTTGTGTAGTGAGTGAGGTGTTGATCATCGCGAAGATGAGTGTCATCGAAAACGCGATGAAACCAATGGCAAATCCATTGATCATGCCCGTGAAAATCTCACGGATTGAATTCTTGACCAATCCTTGCTCATGGGATGCGAACATTTTTAATGTGACCGCAAGTGTCTGGGTTGCAACATTACCGGCGGAGTCCAAAATGAGCGGTTGGAAGACAATCAGAATCGCAACCGTTGCGAGCACTTCTTCAAACATCGAAGTGACAATGGAAATGGGTACTGAAAACAATAACAAAGACAACAACCATGGGAGTCTGTGGAGTGCGGTTCTCACCGGACCTGAATCAGGCATGGTTTCAGGCAGACCGGCTAACTTTTCAAAGTCTTCCTGTGCTTCTTCCTGATAGATGTCAAGAGCGTCATCCAGTGTGATCATCCCTAAGAGTTTTTCAGTTTCATGATGCAAGACAGGCATTTCATAAATGCCATAATTGCGAATGGCTTGAACTGACTGTGTCAATGGATCGGTATCATAGACATGTGGATAATCTTCGATGATTTCAGAGACTTCAAGCGGAGTTTTCGCCTTCAACAGTTTCTTCAGTGGAACAACACCTAAAAAATGGTCATCCTGATCGATGACAAAAATAGTGTTGATGGTTTCAACATCATTGGCTTCCTTGATGACTTTTTTGGTGGCCTTCTTGACATCCATGTCAGGGTGGACAACCACCATCGAGTTGGTCATCGCAGATCCTGTTTCATCTTCATCGTATTCGATGAGTTGTCTGATGTCTGAGTCGTCATCCAAAGCATTCAGTAATTCTTCTTGTTCGTCTTCATCAAGTTCCATGATGATGTCTGCAGCATCATCGGGTTCCATGAGTTCAACGAGTTCTTTTTGTTCATCGATCTCAAACTCAGATAAAATATCTGCAGCTTCTTCAGTGTCGATATAGGATACGAGTTCTGCGAGTTTTTCAACATCTAAAATGGCATAGACTTTTTCTTTGTCTTCGTCGGACAAATCAACAAAAAGCTCAGCGAGGTCGTGAGCATGTATGTCTGAAAGAAAGACTTTCAGTTCTTCGATGGTTGCGTGATCAAGCATTTCCTTAAGCATGTGAAAGACCCCCTTCTTTAAGTCATTTTAACACAATAATCGTTGGATGCTTTCTTTAAAACCAACAAAGATTAACTCATCTTATGCCCAAAAAGCATCTTGGCAGTCTTGACAGTGATGGTCTTTTCCTTCTGATGATCTGAAATGATCAAGAGTCCGTTGAAGGTATCTTTACTCTTGATTTGATAGGTATCGTTTAATTTGATCTCGTGCTGATTGAGATACACCAGAAGTTCCTTGTAGTCCATCACTCTCGTGATTTTAAACGTATCTCCAATGTTCATTTCATCAAGGCTTGTCACGCTGATTGGATTCATCTGACCTTTGAGATTAGGAATCGGATTGCCATGCTGGCAATACTTGGGATCTCCTAAATAGTGATAGAGTTTCTCAAGGACTTCAGGTGAGGTTGCATGTTCGAGCATTTCAGCATCGACATGCACGCTTTCCCAAGGCATGCCCAGTTTTTCAGTCAAAAACACTTCCCAGATTCTGTGAGCTCTGACCATCCGAATCGCAACTTGCTTGCCTTTATTGGTCAGTGATATACCCTTGTATGGGATGAAAGAAACCAGATTTTTTTTCTCCAGTTTCTTGATCATTTCATTGATACTCTGATCAGAGAATCCAAGCCGTTCTGAAAGTTCGTTGGTTTTCATGAGTGGCTGTTTCTTCTCTATGGTCAGTTCATAAATCGTTTTGATATAATCTTCTTCCGCTCGGTTCATCATAGGTCACCCCAATGCAACGTCCAGAACCATCATCACAATGAAACCTAACATGACACCGAAAGTCGCATAGTGAGCGCCTTTAGGGGTTTGTTTCTGTTGTGCTTCTGGTATCAGTTCTTCAACAACAACATAAATCATCGCGCCAGCTGCAAACGCCAAAGCATAAGGCAGGATTGCACTGACATAAGTGACGAGAATCGCGCCTAAGACCCCTGAGATGGGTTCAACCAAACCAGATGCCTGTCCGAGGAAAAAGGCTTTCTTGCGTGTCACACCTTCGTGTCTGAGCGGGATGGAAACGGCAGCACCTTCAGGGAAATTCTGAATACCGATCCCAATCGCAAGTCCGATGGCTGAAAGGGTTGCTGCTGTAGCATCGCCAGTGATGTATTGAATCGCACCGAAGGCAACACCGACGGCGAGACCTTCAGGAATATTATGCAGTGTAATCGAAAACACGAGTAAGATATTTCGCTTCAGTCTTGTGGGAAGACCTTCTTTATCATGATTGAAACCAAAGTGGACGTGAGGCACAATCTTATCAGCTGCAAAGAGAAACAAACCACCCAAAGCGAAACCGATTGCAACCACGATCCAAGAAATCACACCTTGTTCATCTGCCATGTCGATGGCAGGTGCCAAAAGAGACCAGAAACTTGCAGCAATCATAACACCGGATGCGAATCCCAGCATGAGATTGAACATGTCTCTTTGAATGTTTTTGAAGAAAAATACGAGTCCAGCACCGAGTGCTGTCATCCCCCACGTAAACAGGGTACCCATCAATGCCTGCTGCCAGACCTCTAAACCCATGAACCAGTTCAACATGATGATCACCAAGTCTTTCCAATTTAAGGCATACCTTAAAATCAATTTAAGTATAACACTATGATTAAGAGTTGTCAATAGCATAAAGAACTGACTTGTGCGAGTATCAGCGAGTTAATTGGATAGAAGATTAACTAGTGAATCGTGTTTCACTAAAAATGAATTCTGATCGTATCAACAAAAAATCCCCTTGAAAAGACGACTGTCTTTTGAACTCAAGGGGATGGGTGATTGTACGCTTTTAAAACGTTACTTTTGTTACTTTTTTATTCTCCGCCAATCATCAGTGATTCGATATGTACCGAAGGACTTGCTACACCTGAGAGACTAAACTTCAAATCGCTACCGATTTCTACCACATGATTCATCATGTCGAAGAAATTACCGGATAACACGATCATCTTCACAGGATATGCGATCTTGCCATTTTCGATCTTCTGTCCAGCAGCCTGCAAGCTGAATTCCCCTGATACAGTCTTCACACCTGCATGAAGCCCAATCAGATCTGTGATTAGAACGCCACTAGAGATACCTTTGATGATGTCATCAAAACTTCTCTTGCCAGGTTCTAGCACAAAGTTTGCCATTTGGATGGAACTGGAGAAACTATTGCCTGTGGGTTCGGTATTGAAAATCTTCGCAGTCTTCAGATTATGATTGAATCCTGTGAAGATGCCATCTTTGATGACATGTCTCTTTTTGGATGCAACCCCTTCATCATCGAAGGTTGGTTTGAAGAATGCATCGCTGTGCATGGGATCATTGACGAGATTGATCTTTTCATCAAAAATCTTTTCATTGACTTTGGTCTTGAGCGGTGTCATGTTTCTGAATGCCTGTTCGCCTGAGAAAATACTTGAGAAGACACCGAGCATATCGGAAAACATTTCATTGGAGAAAATGACTGGATAAGATCCGGTTGGAATGGATTTACCACCGAGTTTCGCTACACCCATGTCAATCGTGGTCTTTGCCATGTGTTTCGGATCGAAATCACTGAATTTCTTCGCTAGTTTAATGTCATAAGCTGTCTGAATATCAGTTTCTCCACGCTTGAAGACACCGACTGCATAAGCATAGGCATAGGACTGTTGTCTGGATAGATTCAACCCTTTGGAATTGACAATCGCTGTTTTGGATTCAACTTCCTGATACATCGTTGTTTGTACTTGTGAAACTTCAGGGCAAGCAAGAATTTCATGCTCCAGTGTTTTCAACAGATTGATCTTTTCAATGACTGGAACAGTCTTGAAATCGAACAATTCATCTTTGACAACTGGATAATCTTTGGATCCTTCATAAATGATGGCAGGTTCAACGACAGTGAGTGCTTTCGCATTTTCAATGAGTTGATCGAGCATCTTGCTGACGTTTTCATCGGATAGGTTTTCAAAACGCACGGTTGAAAGTTTGTTCTGATAAATGCCTCTGATGGTGACCGATTCCACGGCGCTTTGCACGTGTTGGTCGAGTTTGTTCTGATAAACAGAAAGTTTCAAACTTCTGTTATGGACTGCATAGATTTCTAAGTCTGTAATACCTTTGGATAATCCAAGGTCTAACCATTTCTGATACATTATTTTTGTCCTCCTGCGCCGCCAACAGTCATCGATGAGACTCTGATGGTGGGTTGACCGACATCGACGGGAATGCTACCGGATAGTGATCCGCACATGCCTTGGCCGAATTCTAGGTTGTCTGCAACCTTGTCAATCTTGAATAATACATCTTTCCCGTGTCCGATGAGCATTGCACCACGGACAGGTCTTGTCAGTTTGCCATCTTCGATCATGTAACCTTCCATGACTGCGAAATTGAATTCTCCGGTTGCTGGAACGACGGTTCCACCACCGAGTTTTTTGGCAAACAAACCGTATTTCGTATCTTTGATGATATCTTCGAACTTATCTTTGCCTGGTGCGATATAGGTTGAATTCATACGGGAAGTCGGCGAGAACTTATAGGATTGTCTTCTGCCAGACCCTGTTGGATCCATCTTCATCTTCCGTGCGTTTCTGTAATCGATCAGATAGCCTTTGAGCACTCCGTTTTCGATCAAGAGATTCTTCTGAGTCTTCATGCCTTCATCGTCAAATGATAATCTGCCCCATGCACCTTCCACATCGCCGTCATCATAAGCGGTGACGATGTCACTGCCCACTTTTTCACCGAGTTTTCCGACAAATGGAGACAAGCCCTTGGCAACCGCAGTCGCTTCAAGCGGATGTCCGCATGCTTCATGGAAAATGACGCCTCCAAAGGCGTTATGCAGCACGACTGGCATCACTTGTGGAACCATGTCTTCTGCGGTAAGGAGTGTGATCGATGACACTGCAACTTCTTTGGCAAGTGCCTTGAAATCGAGTTCATCAAAAATTTCAAAACCCATGTAACGCCCTGGTCCTTCATAAGCTTGTTGCATCTGACCTTTGTCCATGGATGCTGCCATCATGATGACTCTGGTATAGGTTCTCACGTCATATTGATAAATACCTTCTGTGTTGCAGACGAGTACCTTTTGTCTGTTTTCAACGAGTTGTGTCATGGCTTGAACGATTCTTGGATCATGAGCTTTCATGATATTCGAGAGTTCCTGAAGTTTAGCTGCTTTTTCTGCCATAGGCACTTGATCCATCGGACGCTTGATCAGATCTTGATAAGGTTTTGCTTTCCCAAGGGGTTTCGCTTTGTGCAAAGGACCCGAAAATGATGCCGATAGATTGTTGACGAGTGTCTGAAGTGAATCATCAGAGACATCATTGGTGAAACCGTACACTTCATCCAATTCTTGAATGAGTCTGATGCCTGCACCGAAGACGTTGCCGCGGTCAACGGATGTGACTTCACCATTCATGACACGGACAACAGAAGACTGGTTGTCTTCTATAAAGATTTCTGCGAAGTCAGCGCCAGTATGTAACGCTGCTTCAAGCAATGCTTGTAATTTCTTCTTTTCTAGCATATCGATACCTCGTTTCTTGTTCTTATTTTATCGTAAGACTGCTCACCATTCAAGAAAATCCAAGATTGTGTGAATCATGATGCATTTGCAGTCGATAATACGGGTTGTGCATTTTCTTTCTCATCATACTGTAACTGGTAAAGATTGTAGTATAAACCTTTTTGTTTGAGGAGTTCCTGATGGGAACCTTCTTCCTTGATTTCGCCTTTTTGCATGACGATGATCTGATCGGCATGCTGAATGGTCGATAATCTGTGCGCGACAATCAGCATCGTGGAGATGTTCATCATTTTTTCAAGTGATTCTTGGATAAGTTCTTCGGTTTCACTGTCGATATTGGCGGTTGCTTCATCGAGGATCATCAGGGATGGTTTGTAGACGATCGCTCTGGCAAAGCTGATCAGCTGACGTTGTCCGGAGGAGAAGTTATTGCCACGTTCCAGGACGACATGCTCATAGGTATCCGGCAGTTTATCGATGAATGTATTGGCACCGACATAAACGGATGCTCTCTTCACTTCTTCAAGTGTCACTTCATCATCACGGAGTGTGATGTTATCTTTGATTGTTCCAGAAAATAAGAAGACATCCTGTAACATTTGTCCGATGTGACGTCTCAGACTTGAACGTTTGATGTTTTGGATGTTGATGCCATCAATCAGGATTTCACCTTTTTGAATTTCATAATTTCTGACAATCAGTGACAAAATCGTGGTCTTACCTGATCCGGTCGCTCCGACAAACGCCACCGTATCACCTGGATTGACCTTGAAACTGACACCTCTTAACACCCATTCGTTTGGAATATAGGAGAACCAGACATCTTTAAATTCGATATTACCTGTAAATGATTCGAGTTCAATAGCATCTTCACGGTCTGTGATCTCAGGCTTGGTATCCAAGACATCAAAGACTTTTTCGGCGGATGCGAACGCACTTTGCAGTGAATTGAATTGTTCTGCCAATTGCTGAATCGGTTCAAAGAAATCACCGACATAAGCATAGTAAGTGAAGAGCATACCGAAGGTAATGATTCCGGCGATGACTTCCTGATAACCCATGTATAAGACAAGGACCGCACCAACCATCGAAAGGAAATAAATGGTAGGTCTGTAAATTCCGAACACTAGGATTTCTTGAATATAGCTTTGTTTGAGTTTACCTGAGTGTTTCTTGAATTCTTTTCTCTTCTTGTCTTCCTGGTTGAAGATTTGAGTGACTTTCATGCCTGATAAGTTTTCTGAAAGAAATGCGTTCACTTCTGAGACATTGGCACGGACTCTTCTGTAACTTGCTCTAGAGAACTTTCTGAATAAATAGGTGGCAAGGAGTACAAATGGAACAACTGCTAATACATAAACCGTCAGTTTCGGGCTCATGATCGTGATGACCACGAGTATCGCAAACAGATGGAGTACGTTTTTCACGAGATTGAGTAAGACGTTGGTGTACATTTCGGAAATGGTATTCGTATCATTGGTGACACGGGTCACCAGTTTTCCGACAGGCACCTGATTGATTTGTCCGATGGCCAAATGTTCAATGTGATTGAAGACTTCATCTCTCAGTGTCACGACAGTTTTCTGTCCGACTTTCTGAAGCATGACGCTTTGAATATACTGAACGACATTACCCACAGTGAGGGCAATGATGAAGAATATCGAGAGCATGACGACAAATTCAATCTTTTCAGCACGGGTTAAAATGTCAGATCCGACAATATCCACCGTACGTCCGATCAAAAATGGAGGGAGTAACTGAATGCCGAGTCCGACAAACATGAAAATCACGATCAGGACAAATTCCTTCCTGAAAGGCTTCATGTAAGAAAGCAGTCGTCTGATGACATCACTATCTTTACGCTCTCTTGTGTTATCCTTGAAGTCCTTCATGAGTCGTACCTCCTTGCACAAGATTTTCGAGTTGCTGACGTCTGACCATATCTTTATATAACGGTGATGATTTCATCAGTTCAGCATGTGTACCGATGGCAACCAATTCACCTTGGTCGAGTAAAATAATCTTATCCATCTTCTTCACTGTCGAGATACGATGTGCGATGAAAATGGTGGTTCTGCCTTTTCTGACACGGTGTAGATTCTTGATGATCGCTTCTTCGGTCTTGGTATCCACCGCAGAGACGGAATCATCTAGAATCAGGATTTCAGGATCTTTGGCTAAAGCTCTCGCGATACTGATTCTTTGTTTCTGTCCGCCAGATACGGTGACGCCACGCTCACCGAGCATGGTTTCAAAACCATCCTTGAAGTCAATGACGTTGTCATAGACGTCGGATAGCTTCGCCGATTCAACGACTTTGTCTTCTGTAGGTTCTGGCATCGAAAAACCGATGTTGTTGGTGATGGTATCGGAAAACAAGAAATTATCCTGTGGGACATAACCAATCGCGTTTCTGACTGAATGCGTGGTGAGTTTCATGATGTCTTTGCCATCGATGAAGACTCTATCTTCTTCCAAATTATAGATGCGTAAGAATAAATCTACCAAAGAAGACTTCCCGCTACCGGTTCTACCCAAGATACCGACCATTTCGCCTTGTTTGATGTCGAAACTGACATTCTTCAGCACAGGTCTGTCACCATCCGGGTATTGGAAGGATAAGTTTCTGACCTGAATGCTACCTTTTAGGTTCAGATCGGTTTCTGCATCTATCTTGTCTTGGACATCAATCGGTGAATCTAAGAATTTTTCAATACGGCTTGCTGAAGCTTTGGCTTGGCTATGAATATTAATGAATCCTGAGAGTGCCATGGTTGGCCATATTAAGGTGAAGAAATAAGATAAGTATGTGGTTAACTGACCCGCAGTCATGCCTGAAGAAGCCTGATTGATGACAAGCCAGCTCCCTAAAGCAACAATCATTAAAATCACGATATTCAAGCCAATCCCGATTGCGATATTCACGATGATGATGTATTTCACAAATTTGATGTTCTTATCGTATAAATCAAGGTTTCTGTTTCTGAAAAACATCGCTTCCTTGATTTCTCTGACGAATGCCTTGATGACCGTGATTCCTGAAAAGTTTTCCTGAGTGAAATCGGATAACTTTTCAAACGATTCCTGACGTTCTTTGAATCTTGCTGTGATACGTTTACGGATAAAGACCAAGACAATCGTGAGCAAGACCATCGGAATCGATGCATAAAGTGTCAGTTGACCGTTTAAGTTCGCCATTCTATAAATCGCGAATCCACCTAAGAATAAACCATCGACAAGCATCAGGATACCAGGACCATAGGATTGTCTGACAGCTTCTAGATCATTGATGAACAGTGTCATCAACCCTCCGACTTTCTCTTGGCTATAATAGCTTTGAGATAACTTTGTTGCATGTGAGAACATGGCGTTTCTCAGTCTGTATTCAATTCTTCTGGATGCGCCAAAAATCGTATACCGCCATAAAAAGCGGCCAATCGTGATCGCAATCGCAAGCAATCCGATTTCATAGATGTAACCTTCAATGACCGTAGGATCGGGATTTCCTTGTTTCAAGGTATCGATGATCTGACCAACATACTTCGGTATGTCCAGCTGAACCCAGTCGACATAAATCAAAACTGCAATACCAACGATAAAAAATGCTGAGTATTGCAGATAATATTTTCTAAAATGTTTGCCTAATAGCATGGTTGCCTCTTTTCTAACATGTGTACAAGATGATGTAGACATTCAAAGTCAATGGAACGCCCAATTGACGTTCCATTGACATATGATAATCTTTTGAGTGATACTACTATTCTACTACAATTCTGACAATGTCGCCATCTGCAGATTCGATGTTCACGAGTTCTCCGACAGCGCCGCCATTGATCATTTCGATGATGGCATCAATATCGATGTCCTGATCTTCCAAATTGACATTGAACTTACCAGACTTGAGTAACTTGGCAAATTCAATCGGAATCTGAATTTTGACAACGTCTCCATCGGCTGAATCAACAAAAATCTTGAGCATCCGAAAAGGTACTTTCTTGCCGTTTGTCTGTACGACAACGACATCTTCAGTCTTTGGTGATCCACCATCCATGGCAGATAGTAATTTTTCAGCGTCTTCACTGGTGATGACACCTTTAGCAAGCAGATCTAGGATCTTCATGCGTTCTTCTTTGAGTGCGTCTTTTGGCATGTGATGTGATTTCCTTTCTATTTATGTTTTTTTAAGAGCTCTATCGCTTGAACGACCGACAGCTCGCCTTTTTCGATCTTTTCCAAGATGGATGACTTGGAAAACTTAGGTTCATCTTTTTCCTTCTTCTCAGGTTCTTCATCATATGCATCTGGTGAATACCCGAGTCCGACAATGACTTCGTCTAACATTTTCTTAACGGTTGGATAACTGATGTTCAGTTCTTTCTCGATGGTTTTGATGTTACCTCTGTTCTTCACGAAGATTTCGATGAAGTAGAGTTTTTCAGGTTCGAGATAATTGAACTTGGAGAGTGTAAACGCCCCCTCGATGGACGTCTCACAGTGATCACAGTGTAGTCTTTCAACCTTGAGATCATGTTTGCATACCGGGCAAATCGATAATACTGGATTGGTCTTACTTCTTTCTTTCATATGGCCTCCTAGATGGTTCTGATATTGATTCTGAATTTGTCATGAGTTCTGACTGAGACACTGGCACCTCTGATGGCAATCAGACGGATGAGCTCTTCCGCTGAAATTTCCACCTGATCGCTGATTTCAAGCTTTCGATTGCCTTTGATGAAGATCTTGAAGATGAAAATGGGGATGGGCAGGAAGAAGAGGATGGCTAGGAAAAACGATATCCAACGCTCATCGGGTATGCGGACGCTGAGCTTGACGAATGATGCGCGTCTAGGTTTTCTCTCCTTCGGTTTTGAGTAAAGCAGCTTGTATGCTTGTCTCTTACTGATGGTTTTTTCTTTCAATTGATTCAAGACTTCATTTTTTGTCATTTCTCAAACACCTTACTTAATTTTTTTAATCTACACCTTAATTATATGAAGTTAAAATTGATTTGTCAACAAAAAAGTGCAATTTTGTTTAATAAAATCAATTTGAAACTTAATTTCATGTATCTTTCGTCAATCTTTTCACCTTTTTTTGTGATATCATAAGATGAAACATGAAAGAAGGTCATCCCTATGAATCGATTGATTGAACGCTTTTTACGCTATGTGAAGATTGACACACAGTCAGACCACGACTCTGGCACACATCCCTCCACTGAAAAACAAAAGAACTTATCCAGACTCCTGGAAACCGAACTCAAAGCACTGGGGCTTCCCGCATTCACCGATGATTACGGCTATGTCTATGCCAAGATTGAAAAGAATACGGAAGGCGCTCCTGCCATTGGCTTTGTCGCCCATGTGGACACATCACCGGATGCACCTGGTGCGGGTGTAAACCCTAGAATCATCAAAAATTACGATGGGTCTGTCATTACCTTGAACGAAAAACTATCCATGGGACCTGCATTATACCCATCACTCAAACGTGTGATCGGTCAAGATATCATTGTCACTGATGGTAACACCTTGCTCGGTGCCGATGACAAATGCGGTGTCGCTGAAATCATGGAACTTGCCGAATATTTTGTTGCAAACCCCAAAGAAAAACACGGCGATATCTTCATCTGCTTTACACCTGATGAAGAAATCGGCGAAGGTGCGGATCATTTCAATTACGACTACTTCAAGGCTGACTTTGCTTATACCGCAGATGGCTCCGAAGTCGGTGGCATCGAATATGAAAACTTCAACGCCGCTTCTGCTGTCGTTTCCTTTGTTGGTAAATCCATTCATCCAGGCACCGCAAAAAACAAGATGATCAACGCTTTACATCTCGCGATGGAATTTCATAGTCTGCTTCCTGTCTTTAAAAATCCCGCCTACACCGAAAAGTATGAAGGATTCAATCATCTGACCGGATTGACTGGCGAAGTCGAAAAAGCGACTTCGAAATACATCATCCGTAATCATGACATGGAAAAATTCACGACTCAAAAAAATGAGTTTGAAACCATCAAAGATTATATGAACGCGCGTTACGGGTATGAGGCAGTCATTTTAACTGTCAAAGATACCTACTATAACATGTATGAAATCATCAAAAATCATATGCACATCATCGATCTTGCCGAACAAGCCATCAAGAATGTCGGTGTTACGCCTTTCTTTGAAGCGATTCGGGGAGGTACTGATGGTGCAAGACTGACTTATCAGGGGTTATTGTGTCCCAATCTTGGAACAGGTGGATATCAGTTCCATGGACGCTTGGAATTCGCATCCATCCAGCAAATGGAAAATGCGGTAAACATCTTCATCGAAATCGTCAAACTTGCAGCACGATAAATCAACAAAGAGAACTCATGAAGGGTTCTCTTTTTTTGTGATTTCATGTGGTTTGTAGCATCTGCTTCTTGTAATCCTTAGGCGATATGCCCACCTGCTGTTTGAAAGCTGTTGAAAAATGTGAGGATGATGAAAAACAAAGCATATCCGAAATATCAATCAGGTTCAGTTCATTCTGCTCGATCAACTTCTTTGCTTCCATGATTTTATACATCATGATGACATCTTGTATCGTCTGATGGGTCACTTTCTTGAATGTTCTTGATAGATGTTCCTGAGTGACATAAAGTGATTGGGCGATATCTGAGACAGAAAAGGGTTCTTTGAGATGACGATAGATATATAGATATGTTTGTCTTACCAGATCTGGGTAGTGAAGGGTCTTGAAATCTCTGACTGCTTCCGCATAGGTACTGACGATATGCAAGGAGATTCGATCTTGCTCATGATGACTTTTCATCTGTTCGATTTCAATACCCAGTTTGGTGGATATCTCATGGGCATGGTAGATATCGAGTCCACCTTTGATGGCCGCACGGGTCGAAATAGAGTTCAAGATAATCATCTTGTTTTTCGTGTTTCTCAGTGTATCCCTAGGTAATCGATCTGGCAGATAAAATGTCGATAGCGAATTCAGCACATTTTTTAACCCTTCCGGATCACCGGTTTCTATACCCTTCATCAATTTTTCTTCAAATGCATAGTTGTTTTTGATGTAGAGCCTGATTTCACTGAGCTTTTCTTGAGGGAGTGTTGAGGTTATGTCCAAACTCACAAGCTTTAGACTGTGAATCCTTGAATTCATGTCATAGCCTTCATATGTTGATAACAACTTGTGAATAAATCGCAAGTCATTGGGCAACATGATCTCTAGATCTTCATAGAACTGATTGAGTATGCTTGAATGATGGGCATCAATTTTGAGTTTGACTTTCATTTGACTGACGGTTGAAATCTGATGATTATTATCCAAAAAAGGACCTAGAATCATGTGGATATCGTTATGTTTGAGCGAGGCGAAAACACATTCACTTTCCTGATACTTTTGAATGATGATATCTTTGGATATGATTTTTGTCGATTCATAGAAAGTTTTCATCAACTCGTGGACATACTGTTCCAACTCAACAAGATTGACTGTCATCAAGTATTCAGAGATGACCGTTTCTTTTTGATAGATGATGACGTTCATTTGCATGCTATGGAATATATGATAACCTAACTGATTGTATGAATTCATAATGTTCACCCACTCTTATTGTATGTGAAATCGCTTTAAATATCAATAATATGTAAATATTTATCATTTTTTTAAATGAAAGCCTTTACAATTTACGATAAGATAATAGCATAGGAGGTTGGGTTATGAAAAAAATACGTTTTAATCAAGACTGGCTGTTTGTCAAACAAGAGATTGGTTTGGATCAATTGGATGGTCAGACATACGAACATTTGAATTTACCACACACGTGGAACAACTTAGATGGACAAGATGGTGGTAATGACTATTTTAGAACCATCAGCACTTATATCAAACATTTCAATCATCAAAAGACATTATCCCGCGTCTTCATCGAATTCGAAGGTGTCAATTCTGTTTCCAATGTCTACTTAAACGGCAAACATCTGGGTGAACACAAAGGTGGGTATTCAACATTCAGATACGATATCACAGACATCCTTCTATCAAAGGGTAATACGCTTGTCGTTTATGTCGATAACAAGCATCATGAAGATGTGTATCCGCTTGCTGCTGATTTCACATTCTATGGCGGCATCTACCGAGATGTCTATCTGGTCGAAACCCATGATCTTGCCTTTGACTTGACTTACCACGGTGGACGAGGCATTTACGTATCCCAAGTGAACATCAGTGATGCCAAAGCTGAACTGTCTGTATCCGTCTATCTGAAAAATGAAGGCCAAAAAGAACAAGCAACGGTTTCAGTAGAACTCTTAGATCATCAAGGTGTCGTGGTTGCCAAAGACAAACAAGAAACACAGATCACAGATCAAGCACACTTGACTTTAAGTCTTTCCTTGAACAACCCACATCTCTGGCAAGGTATTGAAGATCCTTATCTTTATGATGTACGCGTCACTTTGTCCAATAGAGAACTGCACGATTCAAAAGTCATACCAACCGGTCTCAGATATTTCTCATTTGATCATGAATCATTTTATCTCAATGGCAAGAAAACAAGACTCAATGGCGTTTCCCGTCATCAAGACAGAAAAGATATTGGCAATGCGCTTTCAAAAGAAATGCATGAGGAAGATATCAGACTCATCAAAGAGATCGGTGCGAACTCCATTCGACTCGCACATTATCAACAAGCAGACTACTTCTATGACTTATGTGATCAGGAAGGTTTCGTCATCTGGGCTGAAATCCCCTACATTTCGATGTCATCCAAGACAGATTTTCAAGGGTCAAACGCTCTTTCCCAAATGAAAGAACTCATCATTCAAAACTATAACCATTCTTCGATCATCATGTGGGGTATCTCCAATGAGATCACCATTGCCGGAAAAAAGAATAATGTCGATGAGATCTTAGTCAAGTTGAATACTTTAACCAAACAACTCGATCCTTATCGTGTGACAACAATGGCTCAAGTCTCAATGCTACCCACAGATGATTTCCAAACGACACTTTCAGATGTTCATGGATACAATCATTACTTTGGATGGTATTCAGGTGTTGTCGAAGATTTCAAAGGTTGGCTCGCTGATTACAGAGTCAAACAACCGCTTCGTCCACTGTCATTATCAGAATATGGTGTCGAAGGTATTCATACACTCCATTCTGAAACACCGAAGGTCAAAGACTATTCGGAAGAATACCATGCGTTATGGCATGAAAAAGCTTATGAAATCTTGGAAAACACACCATTTGTCTGGGGTACATATGTCTGGAATATGTTCGCATTCGCAGCAGACTTCAGAGATGAAGGTGGTTCCAAAGGGATGAACAACAAAGGTTTGGTGACCTTTGACCGTAAGATCAAGAAAGATGCATTCTATTATTACCAAGCAAGATGGACAAAGACACCAATGCTTCATCTGACTCAAAAGCGATTCATCGACAGAGCCAGTGATACCATCCTTCTCAAAGCATATTCCAATCAAGACAGTGTATCCTTTTACTTGAATGACGTCTTGATTGAAACTGTGACGTCACTCAATTCAGTCTTCCAGTGCAAAGTGGCCTTGAAATCTGGCACGAATTCAGTGAAAGTGATTTCCGGAAGTCTCCAAGATGAAGCAGTATTCAACAAAGTATCTGAAGCAAACAAGGCTTATGAAGTGCCTGAAGCTGATCGGAACAAAGGTGTGATGAACTTCAACATGGCAGGAAACTGGTTTGATCAGATCTCTGAATCTGAAAACCCAATCGTCATCGATCCGAAATACTTTTCAGTTCATGATTCGCTCCATGTCATCATGGAAAACAAACAAGCGAATGCGTTTGTCTCAGTCACATTCAAAGATCTGATCAATCATCCATTCTTTGAAATGTTGGGCGGTATGTCCATTGAACAATTGCGTAACATGAGTAAGGATGGATTTCCTTATGGTGCTTACTTCAAGTTCAATGAAGCACTACAAAAGATAAAAAAATAACAACAAGATTGGCAACTTGGCATAAAATAATGATTAAGGGAGAATAAAGAAATGGAAAATCAAAAAAGCACAGTTGTCTACAACAGTGCAAAGCCTTGGCAAATTGGTTTCTTTGCACTGAATAACACAGCAACCAATCTGTATATGTTTGTCTTCTTGTTCATCAGTTACTATGCAACTGGTATTGCAGGTTTACTCGTTGTTGCCGTATCCACCATTTTAACTGCCATGCGCATCTTTGATGGCATCACAGATCCGATCATCGGTTACGTCATTGACAAGACCAAATCTAAGTTTGGTAAGTTCAGACCTTTCATGTTGATTGGAAATATCATCCTAGCCATTTCTGCAGTGATCATATTCCAGACAACACATCTCGTACCTCAAGCACTCAGATTGGTTTATTTCATCTTGATTTATGTGATTTACATCATCGGTTATACATTCCAAACCGCAACAACAAAGTCTGCACAAACCGTGTTAACCAATAACCCCAAGCAGAGACCTTTATTCACTTTGTTTGATGCGATCTATAACAGTGCACTCTTTATTGGTCTTCAGATGTTGATTTCTGTAGTGCTTGTTCCAAAGTATGGCGGATTCACACAAGGGTTATTTGACACATTACTCATGATTGCAATTCCTATGTCGCTTCTGTTCACACTACTTGCCATTTCATCGATCTGGACTAAAGATGTCGAAGCCAATTGGGGGACAGGTGAAGTCAAGAAGTTGAAGTTCAAGGATTACTGGCCCGTCATCAAAGGCAATCGTCCTTTGCAGATGCTGATTGTTTCCGCATCCACAGATAAACTCGCCAATTCGACGAAATCCAATGCCGTCACAACCGTCATCATCTTCGGTATATTGATTGCAAACTATTCATTATCCGGTACATTAGGACTGATTTCTGTCATTCCAACCATCTTGCTGACGATTGTCGGTATTCAATATGCCAGAAGACTTGGTATTAAGAAGGCCTATGTCGCAGCAACCTGGATCAGTATCTTTTTGAGTGTTGGATTCTTATTCTATCTATGGGCCATTGATCTGACAACCATCTCATTATCTCCAATCAATCTTCAAACCGTCGGATTCTTGTTATTCTACATCCTATTGGGTGGCGCGGTTGCCATTGGCGGCAACATTGTCATCCCAATGATTGCAGACTGTTCTGATTATGAAACGTATCGTTCTGGTCAATATGTACCAGGTATGATTGGTACCATCTTCTCATTTGTCGACAAACTGATTTCATCACTTGCAACAGTGATTGTCGGTGGTATGGTTGCCATCATCGGCTACAATGAGGTTTTACCTCAAGTCGGTGAAGCAGCGACTCCAGCCTTGTTCTGGGTAGGGATGACATTCTTCATCTTCATTCCCATTCTAGGATGGCTTGCATCAATTATTTCAATGAAGTTTTATAAGTTGGATGGAAACTATATGAAAGAAATCCAACAGACGCTTCATGATCGCAATATAGTATAAAATAGATGAAATGAAAACAGGCCTGTGCAATCCGCACAGGCCTTTGATTTTAACTATCCTTGATTGTAAATCGCATAGAGGAACATATCTTGATAAGGCATGAATACATAGGGATAATGGTACGTCAAATCATTTGACCAATATGAAAACTCTGATGCATCCGGTCCCATCGGAATTCTAGGAACAAATGTGCTTTCGTACTCATAAAGTTCAACATATAAATCAGTTGCTGCAATTTTGTGATAAAGTACCTTGGTTTCTCCAGAAAGTACAAACTCACCTTCTGATGTATAGGCAACAAAGAACCAGTTGATTTGTTGATATCGAATCACTGTAGCCTCTCCAATCTCAAAGGCTTGCGTCGGTGAATTCAGTTCTTGAAGTACTGAATCAACAACCAATTGTCGTCCAAAACTTGTCAATACACCACTAAAATCTCTCGCGAGAACCATTTCGTTCGGTAGTAACGCTGTCGTATCATATACCACAAGATTACCTTCATACCCAAGTTCAATCAAACGGTTTTGACTGGTGAAAACAAATGGTGGATTGCCATAGCCTGGTATGAACTGTACAATCGATTCAGATTCTAATAATGGAAGGGTTCTATGCACTGTGACTGCTTGACTATTCAAATCAATGAGCAATACCAATCCATTCGAGAGATAAGCTTCAAAGGCCATGAATCCGACATAACTCTTTTCGATGGCAATCACGGTTCCACCATTCATGACACTTGAAAAATCAAGGGATTCGATGGTGTTATCGAATGTAAACTGAAGCATGTAAATCGCATTCGGTAAAACAAGGAGCGTATCATAGCCACCATAAAAGGATCGATAGATCATGAGGTTATTCAATACAGATAAGGTGGATGCATAGTGTGTCAATTGTCCATCCTTCAAACTCAGTTCTTTCACAGATCCGGATTGTGTGAACACAAAGAGTGCACTATATCCAACCAGATAGTCAGCAACCTGTTCTCCTTGGAGGTCAAGCAGTGCTGTAATTTCAGTAGGCGTTGTAACATATTCAAAACTTGTATCTTGATAACCCCATGCGAGCATTCTGCCAAATGATGTCAAAGCGACGATCATGCTGAATCCACCTTGGATATCCACAATGGTTTCTCCTGGCAATAATCCCAAATAACTTGTGATTTCGATGGGTGTATCCAACCAGTAAATCGATGCATTTCCAAAACCGATTGCACCATTCGCATTGGAGTCCCATGCGAAGATACGATCATCCGCAGTAATTCCAAATGAAGTCTGTTCGACAAAATACAGTGAGCTAAAGCTGATGGTTTCATAACTTTCAACGTAATAAATCTCATAGGTCGCAGGTTGGACCAACACATACAACGTCTTATAATCAGCAATCAGATCATCTTCTCCTGCCAATATGGTCATCGCTTCATCCAAATAGATACCGACAACTTCATAACCTTGAGGTATATCAATTTCCATTGATTTTGCTTGATAATAATCATATCCTTTTTTAGTGTACGACTGCATGAATGGCATCAGGAAGATCGTCACATCCGACTCGGAAGGATTCCAAATGGGGTAGAGTCTCATATCTTCATCGATTGGGTAAGAGAAATCGTAGAGTATGAACTGACCTTGTGCGCCGAAATAATACCAACCACCGAACACATACATTGCCTTTTCAGGATCACTGGGTTGAACAGGATTCTCGCCAAAGAGTGTTGCCACTTTTTCAATACCTAAAAATTCCCATTCAAATCCGAACTCAATAAAATAGTGCGTGCGTTCCCACTTGGCAAAGAGATACATACCGTGAGTCACTAATCCTGGGTTAAAGGGGATAGTCAACGCTTCATCTTCATACCAACCAGCAAAATCTTCAAAAGGTCTATCTTCAGGAACAAAGAGCTCTAACTGATTGATGGGATAGGTTCCTTCATGAACCAACGTTGTGCCCATGACGATGAAGTCAACAATGACAAACGATTCTTGATTCATGAACTGAATGGTCTTATATCCAAAATTGGTCTTCACCATCAAATTTCCACTGAAATTGATCGATTCAATCACTTCTCCATTCATTAAGTAAGGTCCAAAATCGATGACCATCATCGTGATGAAAGGTATGAAATCAGGATCTGTAGTAAACATTTCATCGACTTGTGGGACAAGCAGTCGATTGAATGAAGTTAAAATGAACCCTGGATTCAAGATTTGACTGATGACTTCGCCTGGTTGTAGGTCGATGCTGTTTGAGATATCCACAAATTTGATTTGAGAAGGAATTTCATCTTCAACATCAAGCACAATGAATACCGAGATCAAGAGTCTACCTTGGCTGGTCAGTATTAAATTGCCCGTTGCACTCACAACAGATTCTTCCGCGTTCAGTGCTACTGTCATTGGTAAACGTAAAACCATGAATGGTGTTTCTGTACTACCGGTGACAAAACCGTAAATATAGGTATTACCATTCAAGATATGAATGCTTTCATCATCAGAAAACATCGCATAAATCGGTTGAAGCGGATTGATATCAAGTTGTGTTGTAATGTTTAAAAACTGAACATCGCTTTCCGATTTGGCGATGACATAATATGCACCATCCATCATAAAGAATAACGAGGGTCGATGAGAACCAGTGTATAAAGGTGATACGGTTTGAGTGCCGGAGCCTGTATAAAGCGGATTGGTGCTCGCTTGTGGGCCATCTTGGTAAAGAATCAATGAACCTGAAGAGGTCTTGATGACAAAGTTCTCGCCATAATGATAGAGATCAACGATGGTACCACTTGCTAGATTGAATGCTCCGGTTAAATCAACAGGCACATTGGAAAAGACTGATTCAGACATCTCAGGCGTGTAGAAATAGCCCCATGTGAGGATTCTGCCTGTTGAGGTTAGGACCAAGACTCTGTTTCTGACAAATGAGAACACTTCAATCGATTCTCCGTTTGCTAGATTCAAGTACGGTGTGATGTGAATCCACCGGTTTTCATTTTGTGATTTGCCATTGCCGAGTTGTCCAAACTCGTTGGAACCCTTCGCATAAAGCAATCCATCAATGGTCAACACAAACTCAGTGTAAGGATATTCATTACCCATGACATATTGATCAATAGCCAAAGGGCCTTCATCAAAGAAAGAGATAGATACCAGTTCTACAAAACGTGCATAAAGTTCCAAATGACCTGTACGACCAGGTTCAATCGATTCAATCATGACACCGTCTGTGACATGAGTGTACCAACCTTCGAAGACATATCCTTCCTTCGTGGGTTCATTGAATACAAACGATGAACTGATGGTATAAACCAACGGATTGGATACTGCTAATGTACCCCCGTTCAGATGATAGGTGATGAAGTAATCGATTTCGACAAAGG
>DITG01000011.1 GCA_002422045.1 Acholeplasmataceae bacterium UBA6190 | reverse complement strand
TGAGGAAAACATGAAACTCTATGATATGACACTGCATGAATTTGTAGAAGCCATCGATTCAAAAAGCCCTGCACCTGGCGGAGGATCTGTGAGTGCGCTATGTGCCACCATGGGTGTCGCTCTTTCGCGCATGGTCGGTCATCTGACGGTTGACAAAAAGAAGTTTCTTGCGTTACCCAAAGACATTCAATTTGAATTCATGGATGTCAATCAAGCGTTGATCATCATCAAGGATGAACTGAAAACGTTGATTGATGAAGACACAAATGCCTTCAATCTGATCATGAAAGCATATCAGATGCCTAAAGATACCAGTGAGAGTATCACCTTGAGAAATCAAGCAATTCAAGTAGGAACTGCAGAAGCGATTAGAGTTCCCATCAAGGTTGCTACATTATCGTTATCAGCACTGCATCAACTCCCTCTGATCTTGGAGTATGGCAATAAAACCGCCGTATCCGATCTCGGTGTCAGTATATTAATGTTGTCAGCTGCCATAGAGGGCGCATGCATGAATGTTCAGATTAACTTACCTGGTCTGTCAGACCAAGTTGCCAAGCATCAGTATGAGCATCAGGTCAAAGACCTGATGGAGATGATGCATACTTCCAAGAGTATGCTTCTAGCCAAAGTCTATCAACATCTTGAAAAATAGGGTAAAATAGATTCATTCTAATTAAGTGATGAATTTGAAAATGGGTATTGATTCATATGGATACCTAGTCTATAATTGAAGTAACTGAATCGATGGATCGGTGTTGCATGCAACATAACAGGGAATTGAGTATGAATCTCAAGCTGTCCCAGCAACCGTGAGACGGACGAAATGCGATAGGCCACTGCGAAAGCGGGAAGGCGCAAATTAGGATGAAGTCGAGCCGGGAGACCTACCGAACATCAAATGAAGTCATCTTCTGGGGTTGAGAAGGGCAAAAATTTCTTTTTTGTCTATTTTCCACATCACCAGAGATGTGGATTTTATATTTTTATAAGGAGAATGGACATGAAAAAGATTTGGCTGGTTGTTGTTTTATTGTTTGGATTCATCACACTCGCTGGGTGCACGACAGGTGATGACAGAGATACATTGATTCTTGAAGTGATCAATCTTGAAGGTGACGTACTCATCCTTGAATCCATTCCATTTGAAGCGGGTTCTGATCATAATGTCATCCAATTGATCGATGAAGCAGTTGGTTTGGATTATACCGAATTCTCGTTTGGTACCTTCATCAATGGCATTGGTGAAAACTATCCGACAGAATATGGTGTTACTTATAATTATTACTTTTCATTGTTTGTCAATGGCGTGTCATCTTCTGTTGGACTTGATCAAATCGTTTTGACCGATGGCATGAAGATTAGCTTTATTGAAGTCACTCTTCTAGATGAGGTTGACCTTCAAGTTGACAGATTGATTCAAACATTCATCGATACTCATGCGGATACTTATGTATCATCACAAGAGATGGAATACAATGTCGCAGCAGCACTCTATCAACTGCATCATAAAGGTTATGATGTCCCAGCGCTCTCAACTTGGGTTTCCAATCCTACGACCTTATTCGTCAGAGACACCATTCAAAACGCCATGAGAACGGCGATTTATGAATCAATTTTTCAAAGCGATACTCAATTGACCAAGACTGCGTTGGAGGGTTTTTCTCCAACCAATCATTATGAAGCGATGTCTGTGTTGACAGGATTAACCATTGCCAATGGTAGCAATACACAGATTCAATCACTCATCACTCAAATCACTTCATCGAATCCTCTCTATATGGATTCTGATTATGCAGGTATGGCATTGTTGGCACTTGCTGCCTATCGCGAGCAAACCTCACTTGAACCTGCATTCGAAGGTTACCTTGAATTCATCAGTTCTAACCTGACATCCACAGGCATCAGCGCATGGGGAAGTCCAAATTCGTCTTCTACTGCAGCAGTCGTTTTAGGACTTGTTGCCCATGGTATTCATCCGAGATCAGAAGCATATCAGACTTCGGGCGTCGATTTGATTGAAGCGTTGTTGCTCTACAGTCATGATGGAGCATTCAAATGGACCATTGATGCTCAAACAGCAGATATGCAGTTTTCGACACCACAGGTGTTTGCTGCATTGGTTGCCTATAAATTGTTCAGAGATGTCTATGGCAATCCGCCATTTGCCTTGTTCGATTTTGCATCTTAAGGTGAATTAATGAAGAAAATTGCTGTCAAGTTCATCGTCAGTATCTTCGCTCTGGCGAGCGTTTTTACAGCAATCAGACTCCTTCAGACCAATCATTTGTCAGAAACACCAGGAGAGATCAACATCATATTTACCGATGCAACTGGCACAGTTGTTTTTGATGAGTGGATTGCTTTTGAAGAAGGCATGACTTTCTTTGATGTGCTCAAAGCTCATTTTAATCTGACTTGTGCGAATGTCATGTATCAGGCAGATGATACATGTGGGTATACATTTTCGAGTTTCGGCTCATCGGATAAAGTCATTTTAGGCATCAAAGGTGAAACATTTGAACTGATGACCGATTGGCAACATACCTATTTGTCAATTTACAAGTGGGATGGATCAGAATACAGACTTACCTCACAAGGAGTCATGCAGTTATCGTTTAGTGATCAGGATCGAATCAAAATATCGGTTCAGGAAGTTTGGTGATGACAGTTGAGCAAATTGCATCAAGGAACGAAAGATGTGGCACTGATTGCCATTCTTTCAGCGATTTTGCTCGTACAGCAAGTCGCACTTTCCTTTCTCCCCAATGTTCAAACAACCGTCTTGCTCCTCGTTTTGTACACGAGAGTTTTGGGGTTTAAAAAAACGACGCTGATCATTTTTATCCATGTAATCTTATACAACACCTTGTCACCTTTTGGTGCGGTGATTCCACTCCATTTCATTTCAATGTTTGTTGGTTACATGATGATACCGATCTTATTGAACACAGTGTTCAAAAGACTCGAATCCCCACTGCAACTGGCCATGGCAGGTTTACTCTTTGGTTTTTTGTATGGATGGGCATTCATCCCCATTTCAGTATTTGTCCTTGATATTCCATTTGCAACGTATCTTTTGATGGATTTACCATTCGAATTGGTGATGGCTGTCAGCAATTTCTTGACCATTTACTGGTTGTATGAACCACTGAAAAAACTCTTGGTAGAACAAAGAGAACATTATTATATCGAGTTGAAATGAGAAACCGGTCGACATGACCGGTTTTTTTAATGGATTCATCATCCAATAAACCGTGTTATAATGATGACAAATGATTCAAGGGGTGAACACAAGTGGATAATCAGCGACTGAAGCAGTATGGCTTGATTTTTTTCATTGTCATCGCAGGGTTGATTTTAGGGGCAATGTTTTTTGACGAATTGATGAAATATGTCGAAGGGGCAGCATTGATTGGTGCCGCAATAGGTCTTTTGAAATTGATTTATGAGTCCAATAAGACACGTAAATTGAAAGAAGCGGAATTCGTTGCAAGTTTGAATCGCGATTTCACATCCAACAGTCTCATTTGCTCATTGTACAAGAAGCTGGAACATGATTTTAGAAAACCAAACGAGCCAACGTCGATTGACGATGACGATGTGGTGTCGTTTGTCGTATATCTGACTTTTTTTGAGACTCTACACGATCTGATTCAAAAGGGCATCATCAAGATTGAAACCATCGATGATCTTTTTGGTTATCGGTTTTTCATCATGATTCATAATCCGACCGTGCAACAGCAAGAGTTGACTTCACCGGATTTGATTGGATCATACATCAACATCTTCAAACTTTATGACATCTGGACAAAGCATCGGATTAAGAAACTCAAGAAAAACGGTAAACGTGTTTCAGAAAGCATCGTTTTATGGCACCACAATATGTTTGAACTTCACCCTGAATGTATCGATTTTTTATCACCGAAGCATCATTATGGGATACAAGTCGCCAAATTGAGACATCTATTTGCTATATGGAACATGCAAAAAAGATCGCAGAAACATACAAAAAAAGAAAACAGAGCATGGTTTGAGCCAAGCAGTTTTCTTGCATTGAAGATGATGATTTTCCAGAAGGAAATCTACATTGACAAATCAAGATGGGGCATCAGGGGTTATGTGGGATTAAAACCGGTCAACAATATCCAAAAGAGTTTTTATCAATCCAATCAGATGATCAAAGACTCCATTCGAGTGTTGTCTATCGATACCATGCTTGTTGATATCAAATACCGGAAACAAGGCATCCAGAAAAAATTAATAGAGTATGCTCTAGATTATGCAAGAACTCATGAATACGAACTGGTTTGTGCAACTGTTTCTCCAAAGAATCAGCACAGTTTAAACAACTTCTTGAAAACAGGATTTTATATTTCTGCTGAGAATGTCGAAAGATATGGCGGAAAACTGAGACATGTCGTCTATAAAGACATCAAAAAAAGCGACTCTTGAGAGAATCGCCATTTTGATTATGCAAAGAATGTAACTTTCTTATTGACTAGCAATGTGAATATGTCAATAACAAACCCAACCCATCCAATGAAAAACCAAAGGATGCCGACCAATACCATAACATTGTCTTTCTTGTTGAGGCCCTTGGCAATTCTATAGACACCATAAACAATCCAATCAAATACAGGAAGAGCAAGTATTAAGCGAAGAATCCATGGTAAGCCATCAATAAATCTCACATATTCTTTCATCATATACCTCCTTTGTTGGTTTCAGTATATTCCAAATCAAGCATTTAATCAAGTCCATACCCAAAATCAAAGGTTACTATGTGTCAATCATATCTTTTACAAAGATAGTGTTTTGTTTCAAATACGATTGACAGCGCTTACATTCATCGATTATAATAGTACTAGATACGATACAGAGGCGCGGTTTATTGAGTAATGTGTCACCATAGGACAGGACATCCTGTGACCCATGAAGGAGTGAGCCGCCGAAAGCCTGATGAAGTCCTTTCATCCGCCTTGATGATTGAGGATACACCTCCTTCATTGCCATTTTGAACAAATGGAGAGCTGTTTGCAAACAGTTCTTTTTATTTTAAAGCGAGGGAGCTAAAATGATCAGAAAAATGCAGATTGGAGACTCAAGAAGTTATCAGAGAGTCATCACATGCGACGACATTAAAAAGTTCGGTGAACTGACAGGGGACATGAATTTGGCACATTTTGATGAAGATTATTGCAGCAAGACAATCTTCAAAACTCCCATTGTGCACGGCATGTTCATCGGATGTCTGTTCTCGAAGATCTTTGGTATGGAATATCCTGGTGAGGGTACCATTTATTGTGGTCAATCACTCAAATTTCTAAAACCTGTCTATCCTGGAATGCAACTCACTGTAAAAATTACAGTGAAGGAGATTATACTGGAAAAGAACCGTGTCATCTTTACAACGGAAATATTCAACAACGAAGGCGAATGTATGCTTACTGGTGAAGCACTCATGATGCCAAGGAAGGAAACAACAGATGAAAAAAGAGCTCACGAAAACACAATTTCAAACCATGATCAAGGACGGAAGCCGAATCATGATCGGGGGGTTCCTGACGTGCGGAACACCTGAACGATTGATTGACTGGCTGGTCGAAAGTGGTGTTAAAGATCTCACTGTCATCGCAAACGATGCAGGATATCCGGAACAAGGTATTGGTAAGTTATTGATCAATCATCAAGTCAAAAAACTGATTGTCACACACATTGGAACCAATCCCAATGCAGGAAAACAGATGCATGATGGCCTGATTGAAGTCGAACTGATCCCTCAAGGCACCTTTGTTGATCAGATCCGAGCCAAAGGCAGCGGATTAGGTGGGATTCTGACGCCAACAGGACTCCATACGCCAGCAGAAATGGGTAAACAAATCATTGAAGTCAGTGGTAAACCCTACATTCTTGCTGAACCCATCGGTGCTGATTTCGCACTCATCAACGCATATCATGCCGATCCACTGGGAAGTCTGACGTATTCTGGATCTGCCAGAAACTTCAATCCCATCATGGCAACCGCGGCAGATACGGTCATTGCACTCGTTGAAAAACGTGTCTCATCCATCCATCCGGAATATATAATCACACCGCATATCTTCATTGATTTTGTTGTCGGAGGTGTGAACGATGGACAGTAAACACATCATTGCAAAACGAATTGCAAAAGAACTTAAAGATGGCAATCTGGTCAATCTGGGGATTGGGATCCCGACACTGGTTGCCAATTATGTGCCTAGTGATATTGATATTTACTTACAAAGCGAAAACGGCATCATCGGACTAGGACCACTTGCTGATCCCAATCATATTGACCGTAACTTAACGAATCCATCCGGACAGTTTGCAACCTTGTTGAAACATGCAGTTCTCTTTGATTCCGAATTGTCATTTGTCATCATCAGAGGTGGACATCTCGATGTCACCGTCCTTGGTGCACTTGAAGTCGACGAAGAAGGATCGCTCGCTTCTTGGATTGTTCCAGGCAAACTGGTTCCAGGCATGGGAGGATCGATGGATCTAGTGACTGGAGCTAAGAAAGTCATCATCGCTACAACACACCTGACGTCGTCAGGAGAACCAAAAATCAAGCATCGTTGCTCACTGCCTTTGACAGCATACAGACGTGTTCATCTGATTGTGACAGAAATGGCTGTGATTGAAGTGAAATCTGATGGACTTCATTTGATTGAAAGACATCCTGATGTCAGCATTGAAGAAATCATGACGAAGACTGAAGCAAAACTGATCATCGATCAGGTTAAAATCATGGAGGTGTAAGATGGAAAGAGTGGTTCATCGTTTAAGACTGAGTCAGCAAGATGCGCATTATGGCGGATCTTTGGTTGATGGTGCGCGTGTGCTTGGACTCTTCGGTGATATTGCAACCGAGTTATTGATCCATCATGATGGCAATGAAGGGTTATTGAGAGCTTATGAAAAGGTCGATTTTTTCGCACCTCTTCACGCAGGAGATTTCATTGAAGTGATTGGAGAAATCACAACCGTTGGAAACACATCAAGAAAGATGCACTTCAAATGCTACAAGGTTATTGAAGCCAGACCTGAAATATCACCTTCAGCCGCTGATGTTCTTGAGAAGAAGATACTCACGACAGAAGCCTACGGCACTTGTGTCGTGATTAAGCAACATCAACGAAAAAACCATGAATAAGTTGATCATCACCTGTGCCATCACTGGTGCGGAAGTCACAAAAAAAGATAACCCTTATGTACCGTATACCATTGATGAGATGGCAGATGAAGCGTATCGAGCCTATAAAGCCGGTGCGTCAATCATTCATGTCCATGCACGTTATGATGATGGCACACCTACCCAAGACATGGATCGATACAAAAAGATCATTGACGCAATCCTCAAAAGATGTCCAGATGTCATCATTCAACCTTCGACAGGAGGAGCTATTGGTATGTCCAGAGATGAAAGGCTCTTGCCTTTAAAACTCGATATTGAGATGGCGACACTCGATTGTGGAACACTCAATTTTGGTGGAGACCAGATCTTTGTAAATACTGAAAATGACATCATCCATTATGCAAAAGTTATGAAAGAAAGACACATTTTTCCTGAACTAGAATGTTTTGAGAAAGGTCACATCGATTTAGTGTTGAGATTACACAAAAAAGGACTGATTCATGCACCGCTACACTTTAGTTTTGTACTCGGCGTCAATGGGGGCATGGCCGGAGAAGAAAGAGATTTTTTATTTCTTAAAGACAGCATTCCAAAAGATGCGACCTACAGTGTCGCAGGCATTGGAAAATATGAGTTTCCACTGGCCGAATTATCCATCAGACACGGTGGACATGTCAGAGTGGGTCTTGAGGATAATCTCTATATTGAAAAAGGAAAACATGCAGAAGGCAATGAAGCTTTGGTTCGAAAAGCGGTTCAAATGGCCCATGCATCAGGCAGGGATATCGCAACACCTGATGAGGCAAGAAAGATCTTAGGAATCGGGGGATACAAGACATGATGCCATGCAAATACGGAACTCATCGCGTCATCGAGCCCAAAGGCGTTTTGCCGCAGGCTGCCTTTCAGTTGGACTCAACACCGATCATTTATGACAATGAAGTGCTCATTGATGTTGATATCTTAAATATTGATTCAGCATCATTTCATCAAATCAGAACGGCTTGCCAAGATAACATCACACTCATGAAAGAAATGATCACAAGTATTATCCAAGCACAAGGCAAGATGCAAAATCCGGTAACCAAAAGTGGAGGTATGCTGATTGGAACCGTGCTTGAAGTCGGATCGATGTTTCATGATCAGATGCTTAAAAAAGGTAATAGAATTGCCACACTGGTTTCACTTTCACTGACACCACTTCATCTCATTGAAGTGATTGATATCGATTTGAACACCGACCAGGTGCGGATTCAAGGACAAGCGATTCTCTTTGATTCAGGGCTTTACTCCATTTTGCCTCCTGATCTGGATGAAAAGCTTGTCCTGTCTGCACTGGATGTTGCAGGGGCTCCTGCACAGGTAAAGCGACTGGCCAAGTTAGGGGATACGGTGTTGATCATTGGTGCTGCAGGCAAAAGTGGCGTGCTCTGTTCTTACATGGCACAAAAGATGGTCAAACCTTCAGGCCAGGTGATTGGTCTTGTTTATGACCAGAAACAAAAAGAAGAACTGACCTTACTCGGATTTTGCGATGTCATCTTGATTGGTGATGCAACAGAGAGTATGAAGATTTATGAACTGGTCGCACAAGCGACTCAAGGCAGATTGGCAGATCTGACCATCAATGTTGTGAATGTTCAAAATACTGAAATGACATCCATAGTATCGACGAAAGACCATGGTCTGATCTATTTCTTTTCCATGGCTACGTCATTTACCAAAGCAGCACTGGGGGCGGAAGGCATTGGAAAAGATGTCAATATGATGATTGGCAATGGATATGCCGTATCTCATGCGGCATTGACACTTGATATTTTCAGAGAGAATCAGGTACTTTTAGACTTATTCACGAGACGATACACTTAGGGAGAAACATATGAAAACAGAATTCAACCACGCATACCTTGAACGGAGAAAACGGTATTTCAAGGATGTTGGGGATGATGACTGGAACGATTGGAAATGGCAGACATCCAATCGGATCAAAAACGCAGTCCAATTGAAACGATACATGACATTGACTGAAGAAGAAGAAAAAACCATCGAGCATGTTCTCGGTTCTTTGCGCATGGCCATCACACCGTATTATTTGACATTGATTGATCCGGATAATCCAGAATGCCCGATTCGAAAACAAGCCATTCCGCTTGGTTCTGAACTCATCAACGGGAAATATGATCTTTTGGATCCGCTTGCTGAAGATCATGATGCACCTGTTCCAGGACTCACACATCGTTACCCGGACCGTGTGCTTTTTCTAATTACTGATATGTGTTCAACCTATTGCAGACACTGCACACGTAGAAGATTTGCAGGACAAAAAGATGCGGAGCTGAAAGTTGAACAGATTGACAGAGCCATCGATTACATCAAGCATCATGAAGAAATCAATGATGTTTTACTTTCTGGCGGTGACGCATTCATGGCTTCTGATGAACGTATCGAATATATTTTGAAAAAATTAAGAGAAATCGATCATGTCCAAGTCATCCGATTCGGTACTAGAACACCTGTCGTGATGCCACAGCGTGTGACTGAAAAATTAGTTAGCATGCTCAAAAAATATCATCCTATTTGGGTGAACACACATTTCAATCATCCGGATGAAATCACAATTGAAAGTAAACTTGCCATCGATAGACTAGCGGATGCTGGCATTCCTGTTGGTAATCAAAGTGTTCTACTCAAGGGTGTCAACGATTGTGTGCATATCATGAGAAAACTCGTCAAGGGACTCATCGCTATCCGTGTCAGACCCTACTACTTGTATCAGTGTGACTTATCACAAGGCATCGAACATTTCAGAACTTCAATCAGCAAAGGCATCGAAATCATTGAAGGACTCAGAGGTCATATCAGTGGATTTGCAGTCCCTACGTTTGTTGTTGATGCACCTGGTGGAGGCGGTAAAATTCCTGTTATGCCGAATTATGTCGTTTCTCAAGCACCTGGAAAAGTGATATTAAGAAACTTTGAAGGTGTGATTACAACCTATAGCGAACCGGATAATTATCGTTCGGAGTGCACGTGTGAGGACTGCAAAGCACACCATCTCGATGGTATTTCTGGATTACTCGAAGGTAATCGTGTCTCGATGGAACCAGAATTTTTAAAGAGAAAAGAGCGGATGAACCGTGAAAGACATTCTTGATGGCATATCTGTCATCGGCATCATGGGACTNNGGATTGGATTGACTTCCATTGGACTCGATGGAGAACCATTGGATCAGGTCAATTTCTTGCCGAAACCAGCAATATGGGTCAGACCCAATATGATGGTTGCGACAGCGAAAACATGTCTTGATGCATCCAATGTCGCATGGAAATTGATGAATCAAACAAAGTATATGACACCTTTAGGACCCATCATGATGGTTGAAATACTATCCGCAGGAACCATGATGATTGCAGGACCAACGACCAATCTTGAATTAAGCAATATAGTCCTTGAGATGAAAAAGCATTGTGAAAAGATTTTGATTGATGGAGCCTTTAATCGAATGACGTTTTCATCTATCCATGTGATGGAGGGTGTTGTCCTTGCATCAGGAGCATCTTATCATGATGAACTTGATGAAACACTCAGACATACCCAAGATCTGATCAATCTATTCAGTGCACCTCAGACATCTTATTTGATTTCTGAAAAGATCGCGATATCCATCTTTAGTGGCCATGAAGTCTTTACGTATTCAGACAAACGATTGGATACGCTTGAACAAATGATCGTCAAGTGCAAACAACCAATCCAAGCGCTTTATGTTCGCGGTGCACTCACATCCAAAGTGATGGATATTCTGATAGAATCGAATCTGAATAACTGTGTTTTGATCATCGATGACCCATCCAAATGGATGGCTTCACAAAGACACTTTCGTGCATTGAGTCATTACAATATACAACTGGAAGTGGTACGTTCATTTCCCATTTTGATGGTCACCATCAATCCCTTCAATCCTCATGGTATGCCTTATGATGAGCAAGAGATGATGAAGCGTTTCAAATCAGCAATACAAGTACCTATCTTTAATGTAAAGGAGGAGTATAACGGATGAGTAAGCTCGGATTAAGTCAAGATATCATTGAAGCATGTCGGAAAGATGCAAAAGTGATTGCAACACAAGTACAATCTCATATTGATCTTCATACAACCGTATCCGTTGAAAGAGCGCTCCTCAGAATGCTGGGTGTCGATGGTGTCAATGAACTCCAGGTGCCAATCGTCAATGTTGTCGTCGATCATGTACTTAAAAAGGCTAACCTGTCGAAGGGCATCTGTCACTATCTATCGTATGCATGCCATGAATACATGCTAACGCCAAATGAAATTGCGCACAAAGTATCATCAGGATCCATCGATTTATCCATCTATCAAGCAAGTCCAAAAAGCCCTTACTTAAGCGATATAATGCCATACTTTGAAAAGACTCTAGCACGTATTGATCAAATGAAAGAGACACGCAAATCATGGATCAATCGTACGCCTGAAAAAACGACACCGCATAAATATGTGATTGTTGCAACCGGTAATATCTATGAAGATATCAAGCAAGCGATATCAGCAGTGAAAAAGGGAGCCGATATCATTGCGGTCATCCGAAGCACGGGGCAGTCACTTCTGGACTATGTTCCTTTTGGAGCAACCACAGAAGGATTTGGTGGTACGTTTGCGACACAGGAAAATTTCAGATTGATGCGAAAGGCGTTGGATGAAATTTCAGAGTCCGAAGGCAGATATGTGAAACTTGTCAATTACGCATCTGGGTTATGCATGCCAGAAATAGCAACACTCGGAGCGATTGAGCGTTTGGATATGATGCTTAATGATTCGCTTTATGGGATCATCTTCAGAGATATCAACATGAAGCGTACCTTTGTGGATCAATATTTTTCAAGAGTCTTATCGGCGTATTCGGAAATCATCATCAACACTGGTGAAGACAATTATCTGACCACATCCGATGCCTTTGACCAAGCCCACACCGTTTTGGCATCGCAGTTCATCAACGAGCAATTTGCAATCAAGGCGAAGATGAAACCATCATTGATGGGTCTTGGTCATGCCTATGAAATTGATCCTCAAGTTGAAAACAGCTTTCTCTATGAACTTGCACAAGCTGAAATGGCAAGAGAAATTTTTCCTGATGCACCACTGAAATATATGCCACCGACCAAACACATGACAGGGGACATATTCAAAGGCACTGTACAAAATGTGCTCTTCAATATCACAGCTGTGACATCACACCAATCGATTCATCTTTTAGGTATGATGACAGAAGCCATTCACACGCCTTTTGTCAGCGACAGAGCACTAGCACTCGACAATGCTGGTTACGTTGAAAAAGCATTCAAGAATTTCGGAGATGAGATCACATACAGACCCGATGGTCTGATTGTCAAGCGCGCACATCATGTATTGAATCAGGCAAAATCACTGTTGGATGACATCAGAAGAGATGGTATGTTCAAGACATTGGAAAAAGGCACCTTCGCAGGTATCTCAAGAAAAGAAGATGGCGGCAAAGGATTAAAAGGTGTTTTCATTAAAGATTCATGCTATATGAATCCTGTGTTAGACTTGATGCTCAAACGTCTTGAGGTGAAACATCATGCCAGTTAAATCCAATTGGATCAGACCCTATGGAGATACCTTAAATGATGGGAAAATCCAAGTATCGTTTTCTCTTCCTGCTCCACTCGATGCACTAGGTATCGAAGCAGCCAAACGTTTGGCTGTACAAATGGGGATTCACAATCCGTCAGTGGTCCATAGTATTGCATTATCCGACAGTTTCTCTTTCTACATCATTTACGGAACCATCGAACATCAAATCGACACTTCAACGCTTTCCGTTACAGAAATTGAATCTGCATCGATGAATCAGGCAGAAATCGAACAATTCATCGAAACCCATTTCAGCGAACCGATTGTCATTGTCGGCGCTTCGACAGGTACAGATGCACACACAGTCGGTATCGATGCTATCATGAATATGAAAGGGTACAACGGACACTACGGACTTGAACGCTATCAAGGGATCAAAGCGTACAACTTGGGAGGTCAAGTCGATAATGAGTTATTGCTAGAAAAAGCGATAGAACTTAAGGCAGACGTGATACTCATCAGTCAGACGGTCACACAAAAAGATATTCATATTCAAAATCTCACCTCATTTATCGAACTTCTAGAAGCTGAACAGAAAAGAGATCAATTCGTTGTGATCATCGGAGGACCGAGAATCCATCATGGACTTGCCAAAGAACTTGGCTATGATGCTGGATTCGGTCCGAACAAATATGCATTCGATGTCGCGAGTTTTGCAGTCGAAGCATTGTATCGAAAAGGTCGTAAAGTCAAGCCCAGATGATGCGTATCGTCTGGGTTTATGATAAAATGATGATATCAAATGAATAGAGGTGATGATTCATTGGCAACATCATTGGCATTCAAAGAATATATGGAAGATCGTTTGAGATATTCGGATGGCATTTCGTTTAAACGCATGTTCGGTGAATATGGTCTGTTTTATCATGAAAAGATGGTTGGAGTCCTGGCGGATAACCAACTGTTCATCAAACCGACTGAAAGAGGTCGTGAGTTACTCGGAGAAGTGATTTTCGCAAAATTCTATGAGCAAAGCAAGCCTTATTTCCTCATAGAGGATACCGATGCTCATGAAGAAATCATCGCATTGATCAAAGCGACTTATGCAGACTTACCAGCACCAAAACCCAAGAAAGAAAAAAACAAGAAGACATAGGAGTTGTTGTGATGAAAATTTACACCAAGCGCGGAGATGCTGGTCAGACAGATCTCTTTAACAAACGCGTCAGCAAAGCGGACTTACATATCTCTGTCAATGGCGCATTCGATGAGTCCATGGGGTTCATCCTTGTTTCCAAGCATTACATCAGAATTCCTGAGGTATTACAAGATTTGAACCAAACCCATGACCATCTTTTTTCAATCTGCTACGAGATCGCTTTAAACAATCCAGCAAAGTATATCACCAAAGCAGAAGATGTCGCTTGGATTGAGTCCAGACTTGATCATTATGATTCCTTTCTCAAGCCACTGACCAAATTCATCAAGCTTGATCAAACCAAAGCAGGCTCATTTTTAAATATGGCTAGAGTGACCGTTAGAAGAGCTGAACGAGAGATGATCCTCCTCAGCCAGGAACAAGAGATGAATCCTCATACACTTCAATATGTCAACCGATTGTCAGATTTCTTATTCACACTTGGACGATATTTTGATGAAGTTCAGTAACACTCAATCGATACATAAAGGAAAGTGATTGACATGAAATCAATTTTTTTGAAATACGAAGAAACAACCACTAAAAAAATCAACCCATTCATGGAACGTCGTATCCTTACCCATTCTGAACAACTCATGATGGTTGAAGTCACACTCAAAAAAGATGGTGTCATTCCCATGCACAATCACGTTCATGAGCAAATGACACACATTTTGACAGGGACTTATGAATTTGAAGTGGACGGCAAACAGATGATTCTTGCCAAAGGTGATACCGCCTACATGCCTTCTAATGTGTTTCATCGAGTGACATGTCTTGAATCAGGCACCTTCATCGATGTGTTCACACCAGCTCGAAAAGACTTTCTATAATCAAAATAAAATCGCTCAGTTGAGCGATTTTTTGTTAATTGATTGAGATGAAGAACTTTATGAGTCCGATGACTGCACCACCCAGAATCAGATAGGTTGCATTAATCTTGAACTTGATAAGTAAAAACGCTGATAGTGCAAAGATGACACCAAACAAAACTGAGGTTAAAGTAGCAATACCGAGCTCAATGGTCACTGCAGCCATCAGGGCGATTGCAGCTGCATTGACACCATCCAGTAAGTGCTTGACATGCTTGGATGCACGCATCTTATCAATCAAAGGGTGCAACAGCCAGATGATCAGAAATGCTGGAGCAAAGATACCAATCGTCGCTAAAATGGCACCCGGAAGATCTGCAAGGAGATAACCAATGAAAGTTGCTGTCGTGAACACCGGACCAGGCGTGAACTGACCGACTGCAACCGCATCGATGAGTTGGCTATTGCTCAAGAGACCAAGATTGGTGACGAATTCCGTTCTCAAGAAGGCAAGTAAAACATATCCGCTTCCGTAAAGAACAGAACCAATCTTTAAGAAGATGAGAAACAAAGTCACCAAAGATATCGGTTCAAGCACTACTGCAATTGTTTTTTCCTGAACACGCTTGTACAGGTACATGACAGCGGCCGCACCAAAGAGCAATGGAATCTCACTGACACCCAAGATGGACAAACCTAAGACAATGAGAAAGAGTACAATGGCTTCAAATGTTGAAAGTGTCGTCTTGGTCAATCTGAATAATGCCTGGATGACGATTGCTAAAATGACAGGCTTGATGGCATCAAAGATGGATGCGACATAAAGCACATTACCATAGGATTTATAAATGATTGCAAATCCCAAAACGATGAGCATCGCTGGCAAAATAAAACTGATCCCCGCAACAAAAAGACCTTTTTTTCCACCTCGGGCATGACCCATCAAAATGGCCATTTCAGTCGAATTAGGACCAGGAATCAAATTGGTAAAACCGAGCATGTCAACGAATTTTTCTTTGGTCACCCATTTGCGTTTGGTGACCAATTCATCTTCCATCATCGCAATATGTGCAGCAGGTCCGCCAAATGCGAAAAGCCCAAGTTTCAGAAAAACAAACATGATTTCTCTGTAAATTTTCAAGTGATGCTTCATCTTTTCACCCCTCAAAGGTTATTCTATCATAATCAGGACTATATCCAAATTCATGTGCAAAAAAAAGAAGTCATGGTTTCCCATCACTTCATGATTTCGATCCCTGCATGATAACCTGTATCTTCAAAGATGAGAGTCTTTTTGCGATAGAGTTTGAGATGGATCCATCCAGATAGTCCTTCTTTGATTTGTTCGACCATCATCCCGTTTCTTGGTGAAGCAAGTCCAATGGATGTCGTTGACTCTGCTTCAATTTCTAACGTGTACAATCCCTTTTTGAGGATATACTGAACCTTGTGATCTTGTATGAGTTCTTTTTTGACTCTAGAATGATTATACGTTGCAAATCGGTATTCCTTGTCTCGATATCTTAAGTTGGCAATCAAACCTTTGAAATAGAACCCAAGAAAGGGAATATCCGCATAGGAAAACATGATGGATGTTGATTCATCCTTAAAATGATTGGACTGTAACCAAACATAAGCTCTTGGAAATGACTTACCCCAATCTTTTTCTATGTATCCCTTTGCATGGTGAAAGGAAATGGGTACCTGATTGATGAGTAAGATACCATCTAAGGTGTGACTCATCGAGATCACACCGTGATAACATTCCATAAACCCAAGATAACCAAAGAATCCCATGATATTCGGTGACAATATGCTGCTCTTGATGGGTGTGATCTGGTCGAGTTGAATCGTACCATATAACTTGATTTGATCACTTTTTAAATCGATCGATATCTTATCGAGTGAAAAGTAATTGGTTCCGATTGAAACAAAGAATCGGTCATGGCTGTAGTGAAAATCTTCTTTGGGAAACTTAAAGTAATAACTCTTTAGTTTTGTCTCTAGGTGTTCTTTGGAAGAAATGAACACTTGTATGAATGCATGCGCATCCTTGGGATTTAAGCTGATGCCAGGAATGAATGCGATGGTATGCTTCTGATCTTCTGAGACAAGCTTATAGTACCATCCTTCAAAATAGTTCTTTTTTTGATGGTTACCTTGAAAATATTCAGGATGGATTAATTTTTTCACAAACATAAGTCACCTCTAAAGAAAAAGCCAGGCGAACCTGGCTATTGGATCATGATGGTTGGAATGCTCCGAAGAGAACAAGCCAAGCGAGAATGGATTTTGCGACAAGACTTAAAACGATATAAGTTCTTTCTCCGTATAAATAATCCTTCCACTTGCCAATTTTCTTATATTGTAAAATCATATTGACTGGGAATGTGTTGAATGCCACAAAATAAGTACCGATGATTGCCCAAACGAACCATGGAGGAGTAATGTCTCCGCCAGCGCCTGTCATGTAGAAGAAGATTGCGATCCAAGGTGCAATACCTGCGATAGAACCCCAAATGAACGCACCCCACTTGACCTTTTCGCCTTCCTTACGGTTTGCATTGAGTAATTCCATGTCAAGACCGAATAGATTCATGGCTGCATTCACAATGAAGATCAGTGTCAGAGAAGCAATGTCATAAATTCCGAAGAGTGTTGAAATCAGAACGATCATCACAGAAGATGAAAGTGCATACTCAAACCATCTGAAACGGTTGACACCTTGCTGCAAATCTTTGTTGTACTGATCATTGAGTTTCTTGGGTAATGAAATCAATGCATGAGCAAGTGCTGATAACAGTAGGAAGACACCAACCATCACACCAAATGGAAGCTCAAAGAGTTCTTTGGAGTTGAGGAATAGTCTTTGATTGACTGTATCAAAGTCTAAGAAATTCTGGGTAACAATGATTTGGAATGCTGGATTGATTTCGCCAATGACGAAGATAGCAATCAGAATCATCAATAAACCCTGGACCAGGTGGAAGCCACCCATGATGATGTTAAACTTCTTTAATTTTTGAAAAGTAGTTTGATTCATATAGTTCTCCTTTTTTTGTTTTACACATTCATTATAAGGTTCTCATCTGTAAAGTTCAAAAATTGCGCTTTGATTCATATTTCTGTCACCATTATCTCACAGTTTCCCACAATCACATGCGATTTTCAGCCACTCAGGGATAGTTTTGTTATAATTTACTTGAAGTCTGTCATCAACCATTTGATAATGATCTATTTGATATCCACTTTGAGTTGAAATCGACTTAGGTCTCTAGGGTACCCTTTCAAATTTCGTCCAAGGTCAATTATAGGAGAGTCTCATGAATACTTTAGGTCTTGTCTTCAGTTATGTGCTTGTCTTTTTCATCATTGGTGTTTCGACACTGCTTCAAAAAAAGAAGATTTTGGATGAAGAAGGTGCACGTAAGTTCATTCATATTGGTGTATCAAACTGGTGGATTCTAGCCATGATCTTTTTTACAGGTGCTGATTCTCTATGGTTTGCTATGGTTCCTCCCATAACGTTCATCGGATTGAATTATCTTTCTTACCGTCAGAACATATTCAAAGCTATGGAAAGAGGCGGATCGGGAAATCTCGGAACCGTCTATTTCCCGATTTCTTTGTTAATTCTTGTCATCGTGTCATTTGGCATACTCAATGAGCCTTATCTTGGAGGACTCGGTATACTCATTTTAGGGTATGGTGACGGATTTGCTGCTGTCATTGGCAAAAAATACGGTAAACACAAGTTTGTTTTTGGTAAATCATTGGAAGGCAGCATCACGATGTTCGTTGTTTCATTGACTGTATCTTTCATCGTGTTATCGGTACAAGGGTTTCCTTCTGTATTGTTAGTTTCCCTATTGGTTGCTCTGATTGCAACCGTTATTGAGCTCATAACACCCAAAGGTTTGGATAATTTATCTGTACCCTTGCTCACCACATTTCTTTTTTATCTGATCTTTCTCATTTAGGAGATACCTATGATCATGGATATTCTGATTGGCTTTGTGCTTAGTTTAATCGTTGCCGGACTCGCATATGTCAAACGTTCTCTTACGATCGATGGTTTGATTGCTGCGATAGTGTTGGGGACAGTCATCTATGTTTTCGGTAGTATCGTGGTCTGGGGTGTTCTAATATCTTTTTTTGTTTCTTCATCATTGCTTTCCAAACGCCATGAACAGAAAGAAAAAGTTTCTTCAAAAGGCAGAAACTATCGTCAAGTCTTCGCCAATGGAGCAGTTGCTGCTATCGGTTGTATACTTTATTATTTCCTACAATCAGAAGTCTTCATGATTGCAGCGGTTGCTTCGATTGCATCATCGAATGCTGATACATGGGCTTCAGAAATCGGTGTGCTTACCAAGGGTAAAACCATACACATTCTAAATTTCACTCCGGCAACTCAAGGTGTCTCAGGGGCAATCTCCTTACTGGGTACATTTGCATCTCTGCTCGGTGCATGCTTCATTTCAGCGGTATTCATCACTCTTTATGCTTTATCCCAGGATATCACCATACCAGTACTCATCTCCTACGGTCTGATTGTGATCATTTCTGGATTTTTAGGATGCCTCATCGATTCACTGTTAGGTGGTAGTATACAAGCCAGATACAAGGGTACAGAGACAGGCATCATCACCGAGCATCATGAATTACAAAACGAATCCGTGATCAAAATCCGAGGATTTACATGCATCACCAATGACACAGTCAATCTACTCTCAGCACTTTTTGCAGCACTGATCGCATTTTTATTCTTGATCTAGGAGGTTCTGATGAACCAAGGACGCATCATTCATCTTCAAGAAGGACAGTATGTTCATCATCAAACCCATGTGGTCTATTGGATGCAACAAGCTCAACGTATCCATTTCAACCACGCACTGAACCACGCCATCCAGCTTGCAAATCAAAAGCATTTGCCACTCTTGGTCTTTTTCGGTCTGACAACAGATTATCCCGATGCCAATGAACGTCATTTCGCATTCATGCTCGAAGGATTGCAGGAAGTCAAAGCTATTCTTGAACATTTTCATATATCTTTTGTCATCAGGTTGGTCAGTCCAGAAAAAGGCGTGATTCAATATTTAAATCACGCACATGCACTCGTGATGGATTACGGGTATTTGAGACATCAAAAAAAATGGAGAAAAGATGTTCTGGATGAAGCTAAGATTCATTTTCCAGATTTAAGGATTGATATGGTCGATACAGATGCGATTGTGCCGGTCAGAGTCGCTTCAGAAAAAGCTGAGTATGGCGCGTATACCCTGAGACCC
Organism: Acholeplasmataceae bacterium UBA6190; assembly: GCA_002422045.1. Classification (GTDB taxonomy): domain Bacteria; phylum Bacillota_I; class Bacilli_A; order Acholeplasmatales; family Acholeplasmataceae; genus Peloplasma. Next base: position 735 of record DITG01000011.1, on the reverse strand, counting down.
AAAATCATGAAACTTTATCCTTCATACCGAGACTTCAAAAGAATCGATGTGATTGAGAATCAAGAAATGTTTCCTGTCCAAAGCGACATTGATTTATCGGATATTAGCCTTGTGCTTTCTCAACTTCAAATCGACAGATCGGTTGCAAAAAGTCCGATTTATCGGGGTGGTTACAAAGAAGCTTCGAGATTGTTATCACTATTCATTACTCAAAAATCTTCACATTATATGGAAAGCAATGACCCTTCGACAGATTACACATCATTGATGTCTATGTATATTCATTTTGGACAAATTTCGACGCTTGAAATCTTAGAAAGGATATTTCTCGCCCATGACCACGGACAACTTGATGGTCAAGTGCTCGATGCTTATGTTGAGCAACTCTTGGTGAGAAGAGAACTTGCACTCAATTATGTGACCTATGTGAAAGGCTATGATCGTTTTGAAACAATCACAGAGCCTTGGGCATACATGACCATGAATCAGCATCTTCAAGATATTCGTCCCTATCTCTATACAAAACATGAGTTAGAACACAGTATGACACATGATCCTTATTTCAATGCTGCCATGAAGGAAATGAGAGATACTGGATACATGCACAATTACATGCGTATGTACTGGGCTAAGAAAATCATTGAATGGATGCCATCATATCAGGAAGCTTATGAAACAACAATATCTTTGAATAACAAGTATTTCATCGACGGCAGAGACCCCAACAGTTATGCC
>DITG01000093.1 GCA_002422045.1 Acholeplasmataceae bacterium UBA6190 | reverse complement strand
TTGGTTTTCGGATCCATCAGGTCATTGCCTAAGAACAGGATATGACCTGATGGATCCGAAAACCAATCTGGAACAACTGAGAATGCAGATGGGTATGGTGTTTCAGTCATTTAATCTGTTCAACAACAAAAACGTACTCGATAACTGCACCATGGGTCCTATCCGGTTGCTTGGCATGGAGAAAGCAGAAGCCGAAGCAAAAGCGCTCGCTTTTCTGTCCAAAGTTGGCATGCTTGAATTCTCATTGGCCAATGTCAATCAGTTATCCGGCGGACAGAAACAAAGAGTAGCCATCGCTAGAGCACTCACCATGAGTCCTAAAATCATGCTTTTTGACGAGCCGACATCTGCACTCGATCCTGAAATGGTCGGGGAAGTCCTCACGGTCATCAAGAATCTTGCCAATGAAGGCATGACCATGGTGATTGTCACCCATGAGATGGCATTCGCCAAAGAAGTCTCTGATCGCATCGTTTTCATGGATCAAGGTGTGATTGCAGAGATCGGAACACCTGAGGAGATTTTAATCAATCCTAAGGAAGAACGCACCAAAGCCTTCTTAAGAAGATACACAGAAGACTGACGCCAGACTGCTGGCGTTTTTCTTTTATCACTTGTTTAAGGAAGCGCTTTTATGTTATAATGATTTTAAAGATGGGAGAGTTGATACTATGGAGAAAGAACTTTTAGAGGTAGAGCGCCAGCATCTCGATAATGTACTCAAGGAATGCGATTTGAAACACTTTGAAGAAGTCAAAGAGAAGTTTGCATTGATGTACACGTATGATGCTGTAGGCATGCAAGGACAAAACAGAATTCCTTATGAGGACGTTAAACGACTCAGTCAAGCCAAAGCCCTGCTCGGATATTCAGAAAGAGAGCAAAAAGAAATACTCAATCATTTAAAAGCGTTTGAATTCGTCATTGAACTGGCACAAAACAACAAGCCATTCAACGAAGAAACCATGAAAGACATCCATGAAATCCTGGTCGAAGGCATTTTCCAGGGTGGTGTCTACAGAAATGTCAATATCAATATATTCGGAGCTTCACACCAACCCCCTGATTACGTGAAAGTATATGACCGTATGGCTAAGTTTTTCAGAGACATCGAATCCTTCGAAGGATCTGTCATTGAAAAAGCAACCTATGCACACGCATCGATTGCAAAAATCCATCCATTTGTCGATGCGAATGGCAGATTGGCAAAACTCGTTTTGAATTATTTCTTGATCAAAGGCAATTATCTGCCCCTATCGATTCCTCTGGAATTGCGTGAATCTTACATTGAAAACCTAGAAATCTTCAAGTCTGAAAAGGATCTGAAACCACTCGTTGACTTCTTTAAATCAATCTTGGTTAAACGATACGAGAGCGTTCTCAAAGAACTTGACTTATAGAGTGCAAATTGCACTCTTTTTTTTCTTTTCCTGTCGTTTTTTCGTTTTTATGATAAAATAGTTAAGGTGATACTATGTCCTTAAATGTTGGTGAAATCAACCGCTTGAACGTCAATCGAAAAACAGATATCGGATACATGCTTGAGTCGGGAGACGAACAGGTTTTTTTACATTTCAATGAGAGTTTGCATCAGGAATTGAAACCCAATGACAAAGTCGACGCCTTTCTATATTATGACAACAAAGGACGGCTTGCAGCTACATTAAAGACGCCTTATGTCACTGTGACTAAGCCTGGATTCCTATCAGTTTCCGATACACATCCCACACTAGGTGTTTTCCTCGACATGGGCATTGCGAAAGAGTTGTTATTATCCAGTGATGATTTGCCGCTTGAATATAACCTATGGCCTGAAAAAGGCGATGTCCTTTATGTCGGTATCAAGATCAAGGGCAAACTTGTTGCCAAGATCTTAAGCAAAGATGACGTTCGTCTACGACCTCAAAACGGTCTTGAACTGATGAAATCAGTGTCTGCCCACGTTCAAAAACTTGGTGTGGAAGGGATCAATTTGCTCACGGATGACGGACATTGGATTTTTGTCCATCACACCATGATCAAGAACATGCCGCGTCTTGGACAGGAAGTCTCTGTCAAAGTGACATTCCATTCCGAAAAAGGATACACTGGCTCGATGACTGAACAAAAGGAAGTTGCCATCTATGATGATGCCAACACCATCTTGTCTCATCTCATTCGTCAAGGAGACATGGCTTTAGATGCCGATTCTGCTCCGGAAGCCATTTATGAAACATTTAAGATGTCCAAAAAAGCATTCAAACGCGCACTCGGACATTTATACAAAGAACGCAAAATCGATTTCAAAGATGGCATGACCATTCTTGTGAAATCTTAAGCAAACAATCATGGATAGAATTTAAACACAATCAGGTGAACACATGAACAATCAAAAGAAACTCGTCGATTCGGTCACATCAAGAGATACCGATTTCGCACAATGGTATACAGATCTCTGCTTGAAAGCAGAACTCATGGATTATAGCGATGTCAAAGGTTTCATCGTCTACCGTCCTTATGGCTATGCCATATGGGAAGGAATCATGCAATTTTTGGATAAGAAGTTAAAAGATACTGGGCATCAGAACGTCTATATGCCGCTCTTGATTCCAGAATCTTTATTTCAAAAAGAAAAAGACCATGTTGAAGGATTTGCACCTGAAACAGCGATGGTCACGACAACAGGTTATGAAAACTTGACAGAACGTCTCATCATTCGTCCGACGTCCGAGACGCTTTTTTGCACACACTATCAAAAAATAGTCAATTCCTATCGCGATTTGCCGAAACTGTACAATCAGTGGTGCAGTGTCGTCAGATGGGAAAAAACAACGAGACCTTTCTTAAGAGGCAAAGAGTTTTTATGGCAAGAAGGTCATACTGTCCATGCGACAGAAGCTGAAGCACGCAAAGAAACCTTAGATATTTTGGATATCTATGCATCAATTGGCCGTGAACTTTTGGCGATTCCCTTTGTCACAGGCAGAAAAACAGAAAAAGAAAAATTTGCCGGTGCGATGGAAACGTATTCCATTGAAGCCCTCATGCATGACGGACAAGCTTTGCAATCCGGAACAACACATTATTTCGGTCAGAATTTCTCCATTCCTTTCGACATCAAGTTCACAAACGTCAAAAACCAGCTTGAATATGCTTACCAGACATCCTGGGGTGTTTCAACACGCCTGATTGGCGCAGTCATCATGGTTCATGGTGATGATGAAGGACTAGTTTTACCTCCTTATATCGCACCGATCCAGATTGTCATCATTCCCATTCAATCTCAAAAGGAATCCGTCAAGCTTGCGACCGATCAACTGTTTGCCGATTTGAAAAAAGCCGGTTACAGAGTTTCTGTCGATGACACCAGCAAGTCACCAGGCTGGAAGTTCTCTGAATATGAAATGAAGGGTGTTCCTGTTCGTATTGAAATCGGACCAAGAGACCTAGAAAGAAACGAAGTGACTTTGGTCACGCGTCATGACCGGAACAAGCAAATCGTCAAGACGACCGATGTGCTTCCGATGATGTCTAAACTCTTGTCTGACATGCATGAAACCCTGTATCAGAGAGCACTTGACCATGTCACTCAACATACTTATGAGGCTAAGACTTATGATGAATTTAAAGCCTATATCAAACAAGGCGGCTATGTTGCCATGAGCATTTCGGGTGAAGAAGCCGAAATCCAGATTAAAAAAGACACGACGGCAACCGCACGTGTCATTCCATTTGAACAAAAACTCATCACAGACGTATGTCCTGTGACCCATCAAAAAGCTGTACAGACCGTTTGGTTTGCACGCGCATACTAAACGAGGAGACTTAAAACTATGATTTATGCAACTGCCGTCAGCGGGTATCAGGCTCTTTTGGCCTTAGCGCTGATGATTTTGGTTGGCTATGGATTTGGAAAAGCCATCGAAAAAATTAAACTACCTGAAGTCACCGGCTTTATCCTGGCCGGTATTTTGATGAACCTCATGTTCACCAATGTATTGCCGGAATTTGGAATCGATGTGCACTTTCATGGATTAGTCGTTGCACTTGAGCCTGTCATCACCATCGCATTAGGATTCGTGTCGTTCATTTTAGGGACGAAGTTCTGGATTCCCGCTGTTAAGAAAAACATCAAGACAATTGCTTTGGTTGTCACTTTGCAAATCTTGATTGTTGTTGGGATGACAACGCTTCTCTTCACAGTCTTTGGACAACCTTTATGGTTTGGTTTGATCATTGGTGGGGTAAGTGCTGCGACTGCTGGTGCTCCCATCATCGAGATCAGCAAGAAATATCATGCCAAAGGTCCACTGTCTAGAATCATTTTCCCGATTGTCGGGATTGACAATATCATCGGTATTTCTTTATTCTTGATCATTACGGTTTTCGCTTCATCGATGAGAAACGGAGAAGCATTGGTTTTGGCAAGTTTCTGGAGACCCCTTGGGAAAATCGGATTATCTTTACTCATTGGTGTTGTCACAGGATTGCTTTTGGTCTTTTTGCACAAGCGTTTCCTCTGTAAGTTCTTCGATGATGAGAAGTTCGAAACATACTTGGTCATTTCTGTCGGGGTCATTGTTCTGACAACCCTGATTGGTTATGTCTTTTATGTGTCCCCATTCATCGCAAGCTTTGTCGCAGGTGCTGTGTTTACCTCAGCATTGAACAAAGAATCCTATAAATATGAAACCAACGTCATCAACAGTTTCATGCCACCGCTCATCACCGCATTCTTTGTCATCGCCGGCGCAGAACTTTCGATCTTTGATCTCTTCAGATATGGCGGATGGGCGATCCTCTATGTGGTTGCGCATGCCGGAGGCAAATTCCTTGGTGCTTGGCTAGGGACCAAACCCGATCCGAACCTGCCAGTGGCCATCAAGAAAAACTTGCCAACTGCACTGCTCACACAAGGTGGATTCGAAATCTTTTTAGCAGGATCGATTGCTGTCTACATGACCATTGATGAAGCAGATTCAACCATGATCAAAGCGATTGTATTAACTTCCGTCTTGATCTTTGAATTCTTTGCACCTCTTTTGTTCAGAAGTTCTCTCTTCAAAGCAGGAGAAGCAAAAGATCATCATCAAGTCGATTGTCCAGTTGAAATCACTGACTGCGATGTCGATCCTTCAGCACCCACACATTCACATTAATCAGTTGTTCAAACAAAATGGAGTAACGCAAACGCGTCACTCCATTTTTTCATGAATATCGGGTTTTTGGATTTGAAGGAAGACTTAACAAATAGATGAAGATGAGTGAACCTGGACCTACCAGGAGTTTCAATAATATCCAATAACTGGAAAGATTGGCATCGTGAAGTCTCCTGACTTCAGCACCAAACAGAGGTAGAAACCAACACACGTTGAGTGTGAAGAATAATTTGACCCATGTGGATGTCAGACCAAGGTCAACCCATCCGGTATAGGTTTGAACAAGATAGAGGATAAACGGCAGATCGAGAATTAAGATGATCAGTTGAATGCTCCAAAATTGTCCACGTTTCATCGTACCTGAAAGATTCAGATAGGGCTTAAATAACTGAAAAAAGCCAAATAGGAAGTATCTTGGTTGATCATATTCGATATCTTTTCCGACAGCCCGTGTATCTCTGTCTTCGACACCGACCATCCTGTGAGATAAGGATAGAACATATCCCGGATTGGGTTCCTTGCAGTGAGGGCAGATCTTATCTTCACGGGTGAGTGGTTGTTTGCAAGATGAACATTTCATGGTTTCACCTGAATCATTTGATGTAGGGCATTCATGAGGAATGCTTCTTTTTTTTCACTTTTTTCTCAGGGACTGGATCATACTTTGGCTTGAACAAAGGGTTGCATGTCAAAATACGCTTCGTTGTCAGAAGAGAAGCCTTGACAAAATTGAAACGTGTGTAACATTCTTTGGCGTAGGCACTGCATGTTGGGCTGTGTCTGCACTTGTGATTGCTGTTGGGAGATATCTCTTTCTGATACCACTCAATCATTGAGATTGCGAACTTATTCATGTTTTCACCACACTCATTATATCATGTCATTTGGGTTATGTTAAATTTCATATTTTCTCTCAAATTGGTTTCTTGGGTCAAAAATTATGCTATAATATGGGTAAAGCAAATGAAAACGATTACAGGAGGTCAAGGATGAAGGAGTACATCACGAAAGAGATTCGCAACATTGCAATTTTAGGACACCAGGGATCAGGCAAAACCAGTTTGACAGAAGCTTTGCTATACATCGGCAAGGCAATTGAAAAAAAGGGAGAAGTCGAAAGAAAAAATACAGTTTCCGACTTTTTAATTGAAGAGCAAAACAAGCTTACAAGCCTTTCACTCAGTGTATGTCCAGTCGAATGGAAGGACTATAAGTTAAACTTTATAGATGTTCCGGGCAGTGATGAATTTGTTGGAGATCTGACTCAGGCACTTGGTGTTGTCAAGGGCGCTGTCATCATGATCGACGCAAGCAAAGGTGTCGAAGTCGGTACCGAACGTGTTTGGCTAGAAATCAGAAAAAGACATATTCCTACCGTTTTGTATTTGAACAAGATGGACAAGGAAAATGTGAAATTCGAAAAAGTTTTGGAAGATATTCGTGAAAAGCTAGGGAAGAAGGCTGTTCCTTTCTGCTGGCCGATCGGGAAAAATGAGAATTTCGAAGGATTTGTCAATGTCATTGAAATGAAAGCACGTATCTTTGACGGTGTTGACAGTCATGATGCACCCATCTGGGATGAAAAAAGACCTAAGATTGATGAACTTCATAACATGATTTTAGAAAGTGTTGCTGAATCATCCGAAGAACTTCTTGAACTCTACCTGGCAGGCGAAGAGATTCCCGAAGCGAAAGTCAAGGAAGCACTCAGAGTCGGTATCATGAACGGTGAACTTACACCGGTCATTGTCGGCAGTGCAACCAAAACCATTGGTATCAGAACACTCCTCAATATGTTGATTGACTATTTACCAGCACCAGATGAACTTCGTCCACTGGTGGGCATTGATGTAAAAACAGATCAGGAAGTCACACGTTTGACTCATGATGACGAACCCTTTTCAGCATATTGCTTCAAATCTCTGGTTGACCCATTCCTTGGACAAGTCAACTATCTCAAAATCACATCAGGTATTTTAAAACTAGGTCAAGAAGTGGTCATCTCTGAACGTAATGAAACCAAGAAGATTACCAATATCTTCGCACCACGCGGAAAATCACAGATCGAATGCACTGTGTTTCATGCCGGTGATATCGCTGCAGTCGCAAAAATTGAAGGCATTCATACCGGAGATACTTTGGCAGATCCAAAGAGCCCGATCGTCTATCCTCCAGTGACATTACCAACACCAGTCATTTACATTGCAGTCCATCCTAAAAATAAGAATGATGAAGATAAGATCTCCTCAGCTCTGAATCGCTTGAACATTGAAGATCCGACATTCGTCATCCAACGTAACAAAGAAACCTCCCAACTCTTGTTGGGTGGCATGGGCATGACCCATCTTGGTTATGTCATCGAACGTATGAAGACCATGTTCAAAGTCGATATCGAAATCGATGATCAGAAGATTGTCTATAGAGAAACCATCAAGAAGACCGTCCAGGCTGAAGGTAAACACAAGAAACAATCCGGCGGAGCAGGACAATTCGGTCATGTATGGATCAAGTTCGAACCCTCAGATAAAGTCTTTGAATTCGCTGAAGATGTCTTTGGCGGAGCAGTACCTAAAAACTATTTCCCAGCCGTTGAAAAAGGCTTGATTGAAATCTTGGAAAACGGACCCTTAGCAGGATTCCCGGTCATCAACATCAAAGCAACACTCTATGATGGATCCTACCATCAGGTAGACTCCAATGAAATTTCATTCAAACTCGCAGCAGCTCTGGCATTCAAGGAAGCAGTCAAAACAGCAATGCCAACCATCTTGGAACCGATTGTCAAGGTAGAAGTGACCATCAAGGATCAATTCGTTGGTGATGTCATGGGTGATATGAACAAGCGCAGGGGCAGAGTGCTTGGCATGAACCAAACCGAAGGTTTCCAGATTGTCGTCGCTGAAGTCCCTGAAGCGGAAATTGTGAAATATGCCATCGATTTGAAAGCAATGACGCAAGGTAGTGGTTCATTTACACGTGAATTCCTCAGATATGAAGAAGTTCCACATCACCTAATTGATAAAATCGTCGAAGCTCATAAAAAGTAACTGACGACAAGTCCTTCTAATATCAATTAGGAGGACTTGTTATGCTTTGTAGAATCTGTTTGAAGAAAGTCAGAACCAGACGTCACTGGAATCATTTGTTTCATCCTGAAATCCATCACATCTGCGAGTCATGTTATGGAAAATATCCTCTACTTTCTCGCTTTGAAGTGATTCCTGTTGAAGGTTATGTCATGAGATATCATGTGATGTCGACAAAAAATACACATCTCGACCCCATCAGCTATATGTCATTCGATCATCAGTATATCCGTATGTTTCTCAAGCATCACGACAATGATATTGTGTTATTGTTTGACACGATGGATTCTCAAGTGTTATCACTCTTGGATTCTCTGAAGCTTGGCAATCTGTTTGTTGTCACGCTTTACGAAAATATATAGAAAAAAGGAGAAAAACGATGAAATTCGAAGTTGTAGGCAAGAATGGATTCACACCGACCAATGCCATCAAGGCATACGCGGAAAAACGTTTCAACAAAGTCATATCCTTTTTTGGTCCCGAAGTCGTTACCGAGGTCAGAGTCGTCTGCAAGGTCTATAAAGACCATCATAAGATTGAAGTGACCATCCCAGCCAAAGGAACAGTATTGCGCGCAGAAGTGTCCGATCCGGATATGTATGCTGCCATTGATAAAGCCAACGATAAACTGGTATCACAAATTAGAAAACATAAAGACAGATTGAAGTATCATCTGGAAAAAGAAGGCTACAAGCAAGCGTATAGCAATGAATTTGATGCGGAATCTCTTGAAAAAGAAATGATTGCAAACCATTTGGTCAAGAGCAAGAAAGTCGAACTGCGTCCGATGACTTCTGAAGACGCGATTGCAGCGATGGAACTTTTGGGTCATGATTTCTATGTGTATCAGGATAAAGATTCATTGAGAACGAATGTTGTTTACAGAAGAGATGACGGCGATTACGCAATCATTGAGACTCAGCCACTCTAGGAAGCGAAAGCTTCCTTTTTTTTCCAGTATAGTCCAACAAAAAAAGGCTATTGCTAGCCTTTGATTTTTAAATCAATTTATAAAGCTTTCTGGTATCTCTGAGAGACTTGGTCCCAGTCGATCACTGAGAAGAATGCGGATACATAATCTGGTCGACGGTTCTGATAATTCAGATAATAAGCATGTTCCCAAACGTCAAGTCCTAAGATCGGTGTACCTTCAGCAAGTGGTGTATCCTGATTGGGTGTTGATAAGACTTTGAGCGCTTTATCCTTAGTGACAACAAGCCAAGCCCAGCCACTGCCGAATCTTGTCTTTGCCGCATTGCCAAACTGATCCTTGAATGCCTGGAATGATCCAAACGTCTGATCGATGGCAGCAGCAAGTTTTCCAGTGGGGACGCCACCATGGTTAACCTTGAGCAATGTCCAGAAGAACGTGTGGTTGAAATGACCGCCACCATTGTTTTGAACAGCAGCGCGAATGTCTGCAGGGACAAGTGACAAATCAGCAAGCAATGTTTCGAGTGGTGTGGTGAGTTCAGGATGCTTTTCAAGTGCAGCGTTTAAGTTGGTGATGTAAGCTTGATGATGCTTCGTATGGTGGATTTCCATCGTTCTTGCATCGATGAAGGGTTCGAGTGCGTCGTATGCGTAACTCAGTTTTGGTAATTCGTATGGCATGATTAATACCTCCTTGATTTCTTACCTTCATCTTACCGCTTTTGATCCCATTTTTCAAATCATTTGCCCCCGATAATTAAAAAAAGTCTAAATTATGTGCATTTAGACATTCTTTAAAAAGGATTGAATTTGGATGGAATCAATATCGATATAAAGGGTGGAATGCTGCTTATAGGAGACACGATATCCGGGAAGTCCGGGTATTTTTTTGATGTGTTTGACGAGTGTGTAGTCGACAGGAATGGAAGATGATTCACGCATCGAAGAAAAATAGGCAGCAAGCATGCACGCTTTTCTAAGCATATGCTCAGATAAATTCTTTGCAGTCACGACCACATGAGCACCAGCACCGTCTTTGACATGAAACCATGTATCTTCTTTATTCGCGAGCACATGGGTCACATATTCGTTTTGGATGTTGTTTTTTCCGATGTAGATGACGACGCCTTGATCTTCAAGACGAATGATGTTCGGTCTTGACTGTTGTTTTTTACTAACCTTTGGCATTTTGTTGCCTTTGAAGCCATATGGGATCAGTTCAGCTTCCAAATCTTTTAAAGATTCTGGAGTTGCGAAACTGACAAATGTCTTTAAATCTTGAAACAAGTCAATCAGCGATTGATTCAATGACATTTGAGACTCAATGTGTTGCAGACTACGTTTTGCTTTTTGATAGGATTTATAGTATGACTGTGCGTTTTCATTTAATGTCAACGTGGGATCTAGTGTGATATGTGTACCTTCTACATCCAAAAATGCATGTTTTTCAGACAGGTCATATCCTGATTGATAAATCAAATCTCCTATCCATCGATCTGACAAACGCTCTTTTGACTCTTTGAGCATTTCTTCATACTGAACCTGTTTTTTTGCACCTTTTTGAAGTTGTTTGTTGATGAATAGTGCGTGCGAGACGAAGGCGGGCTGATTCGTTTTAGTCTTTGAATCCATCATTTTTGAAATACCTTCGAAATAGATTTTCTCATCAGTTTCAGGGAAGATATCCAATACATAATCCTTTTTCTGAGTGAGGCTTCTTGTAGGCCGTGGTGGTATCGATAAAACATCAACAGGATGTTCATCAAGATACTGTGCGATGAATGGAGATATGCCTAGATAATGATCAACGAGATCCAAAGGTGTATGAACATGTGCATAATCGATCTCGGTAAAGGGTTTCTTTTCAGAAGGGAAAAACTCAAATGTCGCTTGAGGTAACAACTGTCTCCCGGACTCGAAAAACATCTTTTTGAACGTGTCGACAATGATCATGTCCTTGACAAGAATCAGATTGGAATGCTTGCCCATCGCTTCAAAAATGAGTTCTTTTTGAATGGGTCCGTCAATCAGATCATAGACAGTGAACTTCATGATGATGACACGGTCCGTCTGATATTGAACGATCGATTCAAGGATAGCGCCTTCGATATGTTTTTTCATTGTGTTTAGGAATTGTGAACTCACTTGACCGGATTTATGCTGTGAAGTTAAGTGCAAACCGTAATGATTTGGTGAAATATGGAGCGCCAAATAGTGTCTTTCACCCTTAACATATAAAACAAAAAGAAACGACGATTCATCGCTTTGATATATTTTTTCTAATCTGGATTTATGCAAAATATTGTTCAGTTCAGCAATCAGATGATGAATGAACACACCGTCAAAGATCATGATCCACCTCTTCATCCATTTTATCATAATCCATTTCGTTTGAATGAACTGTAAGCGCTATTCGTATGAAAATTGTTTCATTGCTATTTACACAACGTCTTTAATCATATATAATGAATAATAACACCAAGTAAAGGAGGATCTCATGAAACTCAATGAACGTGGCTTATTGGTCGTCCTTTCCGGTCCTTCTGGTGTCGGAAAAGGTACAGTCAGACGTGCTTTGTTTCAAATGCCGCATCATGATTTAGTGTACTCCGTATCCATGACAACACGACCCCCTCGTCAGGGTGAAGTAGACGGGGTGGATTATTACTTTGTCGATAAGGAAACTTTTTTGAAGCGCATTCAGGAAAACAAGTTCCTAGAATGGGCTGAATTCGTTGGCAATTACTATGGCACGCCTCGAGACAAAGTCGAAGAACAACTCGAAATTGGCAAGGAAGTTGTCTTAGAAATTGAAGTCGAAGGAGCACTCCAAGTCAGAAAACAAATGAAAGAAGCGGTGTTTATCTTCTTAGTTCCACCGGGAAGAAAAGCACTCTATGACAGGTTGATCGGACGAGGTACTGAACCGATCGAACTGGTTGAAAAACGTATGAAAAAAGCAGAGTCTGAATTTCTGCTCGCTCACAAATATGATTATATCGTTGTCAATGACGAAGTCAACAATGCTGCTGACAGAATCATGGCAATCATCCGTGCGGAACATGCAAAGACAGAACGCACCATTCACAATTATCTCAAGATGATCGGAGAAAAATAACATGACCAAAAACAAAGACGGCATGCGTTACCCATCGATTGACAAATTATTGTCAAAGATTGATTCAAAGTACAAGCTAGTCTATGCTGCCAGCAAAATTGCACACATCATCGAAGCTGAAAAGCTCAAAGTTGAAGATTCAATTTGCGTGAAAAGCATTGGCATTGCACTCGAAGAAATTCTCGATGGCAAAGTTAAAATCGATTTTGAATCCTGAGGGCAAATGTGCCCTCTTTTTTTTGATTTGAAACGACTTGTGATACAATAAACTTGGTGATTTCATGAATCTGAAAGACAAGATTGCCTTATTGCCTACTGAACCTGGTTGTTA
>DITG01000106.1 GCA_002422045.1 Acholeplasmataceae bacterium UBA6190 | reverse complement strand
TACAGATCTTAACCAAAAATACAGCAGATACACCCTATACAACAATTGTGCATATGATCTTGCTACGTGCGATGCAAAAAGCGAAGTACAGTGAAAACTGTTCTATCCATTATGGCTTAGGTGCGCGCTTTTATACGCATTTCACATCACCAATCAGAAGATATCCGGACTTCATTTTGCACCGCATCATCCACCGATTAGTCCTTGCTGAATCCAAGAACTTGAAAAAAGATATGCATCACTTCGAATCCATCATGGCCGAAGTTGCACAGCATACATCCGACCAGGAAAGAAAAGCAGTCCAGATGGAACGCGATGTTGCCAAACTGAAGAGCTGTGAATTCATGAGTGACAAGATTGGTCAGCAATTCAAAGCGGTCATTTCACAGATGATGCCATCAGGTATGTTTGTGAAACTCTCGAATGGCATCGAAGGGTTTGTGCCACTCAGAGTCTTGGATGACTATTACATGTATGACGAAGCACATCTGACATTCATCGGCAGAAAAGGCAAAACCTACAAACTGGGTGACGCCATCAAAGTCGAACTACTCGATGTCGATTTAGGTGCGAAAAAGATGGATTTTTCCATCATCGATAAAAAACCAAACAAGAAGGTCCAACATCATGAAAACAAACGCAACGTTAAAACCCCAAACACCAAGGCAACACAGTATCAAACTCATCGCTCAAAACAAAAAAGCTAGACACGACTATTTCATTGATGAGACCTATGAAGCTGGATTGCAACTTTTGGGTAGTGAANNTGAAATCAAATCCATACGGCTTGGAAAAGTGACCGTGAATGACTCGTTCGTCACCTTCAAAAACGGCGAAGCATTCGTTCATAACCTTCATATTGCAAAATATGATTTTTCCAATCAGTTCAACCACGAGGAGACAAGACCTCGCAAATTACTACTCCATAAAAAAGAAATTTTGAAAATGTTTGGCAAAACCAGAGAACAAGGTTACACTGTCATTCCCTTGAAGATTTATTTGAATGACGGCTTGTGCAAACTTGAAATCGGGATGGCAAAAGGTAAGAAAGACTACGACAAGCGCGAAACACTTAAAGAAAAAGACCAAGACATGCGTTTGCGTAAAATCATGAAACAAAGGTGATCTTATGAACCACAAAATCGGAATCGCCTTAGGTGGCGGTGGTGCGCGTGGTAGTTATCAAATCGGTGTCTTGAAGGCATTGGAAGAAGTAGGGCTTTTAAAGCAAGTCCACCATATTTCAGGATCTTCCATCGGTGCGATTAACACGATGCTTGTCATGGGCAAGATGCCATTTGAACGGATGGTTGAAGTCTGGGAAAAGATTGATAACCACCAAATCTATGGATCCGGACTCGACCGGTTCAAACTCGATCGGATGGGACTCTTTTCACTTCAAGACATGTATGAAAAATTATCAAAGGAAGTCAGTCTTTCCGAAATTAGAAACAGCAAGATTCAAGGTTATGTCACGGCAGCAAGACTTCACAAAGGATCGATGGTGGAACAAGTCATGCTTCACCGCATGGAAAAAGAAGTGTTTCATTTGAACAACTTCATCGATCCTCACAAGGCAGTCCTCGCCAGTGCATCGATTCCCGTGCTCTTCGGATCAACTGAAATCGACGGGTCTTCTTATGTCGATGGTGGTGCGGTTGACAATTGTCCGGTGACACCCTTGATCGAACAAGGTTGCGATATCATCATCGCAGTACCCATCGACGGTTGGTTCTCACCCAAAAAATATGAAGATAAAGATATTTTGCTTATCAACATCGAAGCACACAAACTCTTTCATTTCATCCCTTTCGATATCTTGGATTTCAAGCCGAACGCTGTCAAAAACAAAGTTGACTACGGCTACAAGATGGGTCTTGGCATGATTGAGAAACTCAAAACGTTGAACTTACTCAATGAGCAATTGAATTTCAACAAACCCCAAGGA
Source organism: Acholeplasmataceae bacterium UBA6190 (assembly GCA_002422045.1). Lineage (GTDB taxonomy): Bacteria > Bacillota_I > Bacilli_A > Acholeplasmatales > Acholeplasmataceae > Peloplasma. Next base: position 5,733 of record DITG01000106.1, on the reverse strand, counting down.
TATCATCTCATCGAATTGACCAAAGAAGAAGAAACACAACTCACAGAGGAGAAAGTATAATATGGATCTAGACATTGTCAGATGGATACAAACGTTAAGAAACCCCGTATTTGACTGGTTTTTCTACATCGTCACTCAACTGGGTGACCAGATTTTCTTCATTGCACTTGCAGTTGTCCTCTACTGGACCGTCAACAAAAAGTTTGCTCATAAGTTTGTCTTTGCGTTCCTCGTTTCAGCCATCGTGAATACTGGATTGAAAACGTTGTTCAAACGTTTGAGACCATACAATTACCCAGGTGTCGTCTCACTTGACCACTGGACAACGACAGGCTATTCATTTCCATCCGGTCATGCGCAAGCTGCAGGGGTCATCGGTTATGCCGGGATGCAAGGCTACAAACACACCCAAAAGCAGTGGATGAAGATTGCTGCAATCCTCATCTTAATCTTGGTTCCATTATCCAGAATCTATTTGGGTCAACATTACTTATCCGATGTCGTCACAGGTGTACTGTTAGCCTATATGATGGCGCATGTCGCCTTTCTGCTTGTCGACAAGATGGGTGACGATGAGCATATCTATACGCTCATGCTCGCACCCGTCATGATCGTCTTCCTACTCTTTTTTCCGGTGCACGACATTGCCATCGCCGCTGGCGGTTTCACAGGGTTTGCTGCAGGATATTATCTGGAAAAAGTGTATGTCAAGTACGACGTGAAAGCTGTTTTATGGATTCAGATTGTCAAAGTAATCTTCGGATTGATCATCGCACTGGTGATCAAAGAAGGATTCAAACTGTTTTTCCCAGATACTGTGTTCTTTGATTTCATCAGATATTTGTTGATCGGAGGATGGGCTGCCGTCGGTGCACCCATGGTATTCAAGTATGGACAGAACCATTTACAAAAAAAGATTTGACGAACTCACAAACGAAGAACTCTACCAGATTTTGGACTTAAGAAGCAAGGTCTTTGTGATGGAACAAAAAATACTTTATTTAGATACCGATTATAAGGATCAGAAATCTATTCACTACATGATCAGAGATCAAGATAAAATTGTCGCTTACTTGAGACTCGTACCCCCAGGGGTCAAGTTTCCTGAATATGCGCTTTCAAGGGTAGTCACAGATCCCAAATACCGGTCACAAAGACTTGCTACTTTGTTGATCCATGAATCGATGCATGATGTCAAAGGAAATCCGATCCGTATCTCAGGACAAGCTTATCTGAAAGCTTATTATGAAGGATTCGGCTTTGTCGTGGTCAAAGGACCTTACATGGAAGAAGATATCTTGCATTATGAAATGGTTCATCCTAATCGCTAAGGACTTTCTATCTTTCGTTTTCGATATCTTTGCTTTACAAAACTGTGGCTCTATGCTAAACTATAATCGCGATGAATGGAACCAAACATCTTTTCAACTCTTATAGAGACTCTGCGGTTGGTGCAAGCAGAGAGGGTCATTGATGTACGCTACTCCAGGAGCAAAAGGTCAGCCGGCCTTAACGGCATTCGAGTGCTGGATATTCCAGAACTAAGGTGGTACCGCGTAGATCCTACGTCCTTAGCATTGTTAAGGGCGTTTTCTATTTATTCAAGGAGGATTTGAGATGAAATACATGACTGCAGCACAAATCAGAAACACCTGGCTAGGGTTCTTCGAATCCAAAAAACATAAGGTTGAAGCTTCTGCTTCGCTTGTGCCACAAAACGATCCGACTTTGCTTTGGATCAATGCAGGGGTAGCACCACTGAAGAAATTCTTTGATGGTAGCGAAATTCCTAGCAATCCAAGAATCACCAACGTGCAAAAATGCATTCGCACCAACGACATCGACAATGTCGGAAAAACAGCGAGACATCACACGTTTTTTGAGATGCTTGGTAATTTCTCGATTGGTGACTACTTCAAGGATGAAGCGATTGAATTTGGCTTTGAACTCCTGACAGATCCGAAATGGTTCGGTTTTCCCCTTGAAAAACTGTATATGACCTATTATCCGAATGATATCGATGCGAAAAACAAGTGGATCTCCCTGGGTGTCGACCCATCCCATCTGATTCCAAGAGCTGACAATTTCTGGGAAATCGGACCTGGTCCGTGCGGACCAGATACTGAGATCTATTTTGACAGAGGCGCATCTTATGACAAACGCGGCAAAATCCTCATTGAAGAAGATCTTGAAAACGAACGCTTCATCGAAATCTGGAACATCGTGTTTTCACAGTACAACTCGAAACCAGGATTAAAGAGAGAAAACTATCCCGAACTCCCCAATCAGAACATCGATACTGGTGCAGGTCTTGAACGTTTCGCTTGTGTTATCCAAGGCACGACCACCAATTTTGAAACAGACTTGTTTTTCCCGATCATCAAACACACAGAAACCTTATCGAATGTGCCTTATACGGGACAGATGGCCTTCAAGGTCATCGCAGACCACATCAAGGCACTCACATTTGCCATCTCCGATGGTGCAATACTTTCCAATGAAGGTAGAGGTTATGTCTTGAGAAGACTCTTAAGACGTGCTGTCAAATACGGTAGAAAGCTTGGCATGAATGAACCGTTCTTGCATCTTTTGGTCGATGATGTCGTTGAAACGATGGGTGTTTTCTACACCAATCTTCATGAAACGAAGGCAATCGTGAAAAAAATAGTCTTGAAAGAAGAACAGAAATTTCTTGAGACCATCAGCGAAGGTGAAAAACACTTACTGGAAGCCATTCAAAAAGAAGGTGTTCTGATCAGTGGAGAAACAGCATTTAAACTCTATGACACGTATGGATTCCCCATTGAACTCACCGTTGAAATCGCAGAAGAGCATCAGGTTAAAGTCGATCTCGAGGCATTCCATTTGGAATTAGAAAAGCAAAAAGAACGTTCGAGAAGTGCACGTTCCAGCAAAGGCTCAATGAAAGCTCAGGAAGAAGCCTATTTAAGTTTTACAGAAACCTCAACATTCATCGGTTACGATCATCTCCAAGCCGAAGCGAAAGTCATCAAAGTCTTTGATGCAGGTATCGTCTTAGACCAGACACCTTTTTATGCGACATCGGGTGGTCAGGTTGCTGATACAGGCACCATCAACGGACTGAAAGTCATCGATGTTTCAAAACTGCCCAATGGTCAGTTCTTGCATCAGATCGAAGGGGGTATCGAAGAAGGCGATGAAGTACTCGCCATCGTCGATGCATCATCAAGATTAAAGACCATCAGAAACCATAGTGCTGCGCATTTGTTCCATCAGTCTGTCAAAGATCATTTCGGTAAACACTGTAACCAGCAAGGTTCTCAAGTGTCTCCAAAGAGTTGGAGATTCGACTTCAATCATTATGAATCTGAATCCGATGATCAGATTCTTCAAGTCGAAAAGACTGTCAAACACTATATCATTGAACACCCCCTGGATGTCATCATCCGTGAAATGCCTTTGGAAGAAGCGAAAAAACTCGGTGCGATGGCACTCTTCGGTGAAAAGTATCACGATATTGTGCGTGTGGTCGACATGGGTTGGAGCAAGGAACTATGCGGCGGAACCCACGTCAAAAATACGAAAGAAATCGTCGATTTCGCGATTGTTTCCTATGAATCGATTGGTTCGGGTATCTACCGTATGGAAGGTGTGACTGGAACTGATCTCCCTTCACAAATCAAAGTTTTCCTGGAACCCATTTATCAAGACTTACAATTATTGGCCGATAAGTATAAGAAAATCAGTCCTTCGGATACCTTACCACAAGCACCAACTCTTAAAGGTTCCTATCAGGATGTCTTAAACTTAAGAAGTCATGTCCTAGCAGTCAAGGAACTGATCAAGAAGACTGAAAAAGATCTCGCACGTCAAGAAAGCCAAGATGTGTTAAAACGTCTGGATGACTTCATCACGGATCATTCGAGCAAACGTCAGATCATCAGAACAGAAGATATCGATTCTAAGGTTCTCAAGCAACTGATAGATGCACTTTATGATAAAATAAAGGCAGAAACACTGTTCATCGTCAACATTGCTGAGGGTAAAGCGACTTTCCTTTGCAAATCAGAACTGAACCAGGCGAGTGACTTGGTCAAAGAAATGGCAACACTCACAGGTGGTTCTGGTGGTGGGAAACCATCACTTGCCCAAGGTGGCACACAAGACTTATCCAAGATTGATCAAGCCATTGATGCAATCAGAAAGCGTTTATGAAAACATTCTTAGGACTCGATCTCGGCAGTAAGACGCTTGGGGTCGCCATATCTGAATCCGGTATCATCGCCAGTGCAGTGGGGACTTTCAGGTTCACAGAGCATCACTATGAAAAAGCATCTGATGAAGTCATCAGACTGATTGCCGCACACAAAGTGTCCGTCGTTGTCCTTGGGTTTCCGAAACACATGAACAATGATGTCGGCATCCGAGGTCAGATTTCAGAATCTTTCAAAAGCATGTTAGAAGCAAGATCAACCGCTGAAATCGTCTTATGGGATGAAAGACTGTCCACAAAGACAGCGCTGAAGACCATGATCAAAGGCGATATGAGAAGATCATCACAAAAAGATAAGAAAGATGAGCTTGCAGCAGTGGTCATCTTACAAAATTATCTCGATTATAAAGGAGCAAGTCTATGTTAAAAGACAATCAAATGGTTGTAACCAATGCAAACGGAGATGAATCTGTTTGTGAAATTCTATTCACACACGAACATAATGGCAAGAATTATGTCGTTTTCGAGTTTTTGGATTCGCATGAAGTGAGTGCCGCTATCTACACACCAGGTGCATCAGATGACGAAGGCACATTCACGGATATCGAAACTGATTCCGAATGGGAAATGCTCGATGTCGTGCTTCAGGAATACTTTGATCAGCTTGAAGATGAAGCCGAAGAAGATGAAGAAGACGAAGATGATGAAGAAGATGAAGCAGTAGTTTTGGAGAAGAACTAACTGATGTCTTTGGACAGTCTCAAAAAGGTAGCTTTGGATCAACATATCCCGATTGTCAGCGATGAAGGACTTTTGCTGATCAAAGATTTAATCATGAAACACGACGTAAAGACAGTCCTCGAAATTGGAACTGCCATTGGCTATAGCGCACTCGCTATGGCCTCTTTCGGTTGTAAGGTCGATACCTTCGAACGCGATGAACTGATGATCGAATCTGCCATGAAACATTTTGACCGATTCGACACTCAAAAGAGTATCAGGTTAATTCCAGAAGATGCGTTATCTTATCAAGGTGATCTTGGAGCATACGATATGATTTTCATCGATGCAGCCAAAGCACAATACGAACGTTTCTTCGAGAAATTTGTTCATTATCTCAAACCCAATGGCATCATTGTTTGTGACAATCTCCGGTTCCATGATTTGGATCCCACGAAAGTCAACAGACATACCAAGCAACTGCTCAGAAAAATCTCTGGTTTCAAATCGTTTTTGAAAGAACATCCTGATTTTCAGACTGTTTTTGTAGAAACAGGCGACGGGATGAGCATCACCTCAAGGAAAATATGATGAAAATACTATCGACGCTTTTTGATCTTGATCACATGACATCTTTATCAGCTTATGTTGATGGTTTTTTGGTTGGTAACGATCAATTTGGGACGCGTCTCTGTCATAGTTTCAGTCAGCAAGAACTGATTCTTGCCATCGATCGTTCAATCGAACTGAAGAAAGAAATTTTTCTCCTCTTCAATCAGATCATGAATGACCAGGAACTCGAGGGTTTTGAAACATTC
>DITG01000006.1 GCA_002422045.1 Acholeplasmataceae bacterium UBA6190 | reverse complement strand
GGTACCAAAGTCATCCTCGGTACCTGGATGAGAAACTTCCTCGATCCGTTCTGGCTCACTGCAAAACCCACTGAATTGAATACCATGAAGAAAACATGCATCACTCGTGCCAATACGGAACACAATGCGACACTTGGATGGTATGCATACGATAACGCACTTAATCATACCAATGAAATCATCCAACATTACATCAGTGGCAGTTTTAAAGCTGACTGGTACAATATCAATTCTCACAATCTAGGCAAACTCGTTGAAGCAGGCGCAATCCGTCCAATCACTGAATATATGCATTATCTGCCAGATTATTATTATGACATCAATACTCAATTTGGTACTTGGAAAGGCGAAGTCTATGGTATTTGGACTGAACGCATCAATGTCAATATGGGTATCTATGTGAATTTGGATTTGATCAACGAATATGGATTACCGAATCCAGCACAATTATGGCAAAATGGTACTTGGAATTGGCAGGCTTTGATGGATATTGCAGCAACCATTAAAGAAAACGCACCTTCCAATATTGAAGTATTCGGTATCAACAATTATGATTTAGGTTCTTACCTCATAGGATCTAATGGTGGGAAAACCATCGATCCTGATACTGACCTATTTGCCTTGAATGATCCAAGAGCGGTCAATGCACTGGCATTTGCACAAGAATTAAAAGAAAGAGGCTATGTTTGGACGTCCGAAGATGGAACCGATGCGGGAACTCGTGCCAAATTTACGAGTGGTGAGTTAGCGTTTTATTTCGGATCTGACTGGATTTCTGGAGATCCTTCCATTTTGAAACCAGGTGATGCGGTCAAATTTACTTTGGGTATGACGCCTTTCCCCTATGGTCCAGATATTACTGATGTGGCTACCGAATATCGTGTGCCCATCACTGTTGGAAATCTATGGGTGATGAGAAGCAATGCGACCAATGCAGAGGCTGAAAAACTGTTCCAATACTTTGTCAACACAGTTCCTTGGGGTAACGATGCAGTGCAAGACTTAAGATATACGGATACCATGAGAGATCACATGGATGATCGAATTTCACTGGCAGCCTATGTATCTGCTTCAAGAATGGGATATTTTGAAAAATCATTCTTGTATGGTGTTGTCTGGGGACTTCCTGGATCAGGATCTGTCGGTATAGGTAATGTCTATGCAGAAATCATCAATAATGCTGGTGCAAGCGTTACTGCAACCATTGAGGCAGCACTTCCAGCCATCCAGGCTAAGATTGATGAAGTTTTGGGTAAGAAAAACTAAACCCTTTGTTTGTAATTAAAACACATCATTTTTGATGTGTTTTCTGTTGAATTTCTGAGAAATAAGTGGCAATAACTTATATAGACATGTTATAATTGAAATGGAGGTTCTTATGAAAACAAACCTATTACTCCAAAAGCCTCAGCTCAATGATTTGGCAGATCCTTTGTTCAGACCCATCAGTTTGGGGAATCGATATTTTCATCAGTATCAGACTGAACAAAACTCACTTGAAATAACCATTGCCATCGAAGGAGACAGTGGGAGAATCATATCCAAAAAAACAAGAATATTCAACGAAAACATCGGTCATGATGCAGAAAATGTCATGTTTGTCGAACGTCTCGTCAAATCGATGCTTTGGATTTATGGCGGATTCAAAGTATACTTGAGCATGCCGTCATCCATTGCCAACACCATCATTTCCATGTATGCTGATCAGGGGAAAAGATCTTTCGATTATCATTTCATGGAGCGCATCTATGAACAGCCGCTTTCATTTGTCATCTGCAAGGATCATGAGATGCCATCACCCAAACATCACTCTAGTGATATCGGAAAACATCTCGAAGGCTATCGCATCGGGTTTGATGCTGGTGGCAGTGACAGAAAAGTATCTGCAGTAGAAAACGGTCATACGGTTTACAGCGAAGAAGTGATATGGTATCCTAAGCAAAATAGCGATCCTCAGTATCATTACGAAGGTATTCTAGATTCTATCCAGCGGGCGATGACCTATTTGCCAAGAGTTGATGCGATTGGTGTCAGTACGGCTGGTGTTTGTATTGGCAATCGACTGATGGTCTCTTCGCTCTTCATCCAGGTACCAGAACATGTTTTCAATGAAAAGGTTAAAAATATCTATCTGGACATTGCCAAATCTTTAGGAGATATTCCGATCGAAGTTGCCAATGATGGAGAAATCACTGCATTGGCTGGTTCCATGAGCATGCAAGCCAACAGGGTTTTAGGCATTGCCATGGGCACATCACAGGCATCAGGATATGTCGATATCAATGGTTATGTCACCGGATGGCTCAACGAACTAGCATTTGTTCCCGTCGACTATCATCCTGATCAATGGGTCGATCCTTGGTCCAAAGATGTGGGCTGCGGTGTGAATTATTTCTCTCAAGATGCAATCATCAGACTGGCAAAGATGAATGGATTAGTATTGGATGAATCACTGAGTCCTGCTGAAAAACTGGTCGTGGTTCAAAAAGCATTGGAGAAACATGATCCGATTGCTTACAAGATCTATCAAACCATGGGCATCTATTTGGGATTCGGACTTGCATATTATCGCGATTTTTTCGATTTTGAGCATGTGATGATCTTAGGCAGAGTGTTATCCGGTCAAGGTGGCGAAATCATCGTCAGTCGCGCTCAAGAAATTTTAAAGTCATATTTTCCAGACATATCAGATCTGATCAAGATTCACTTGCCCGATGAACATAACCGACGTGTCGGTCAATCCATTGCTGCAGCAAGTTTGGTCAAAATATCCAAGTGAGGTGTAGTATAACATGATGTTGAAACAAAAACATGCAGTAGTATTTATTCCGGATCAAAACCCAATCGAAAAAGCCATTTCAAGAACTACGCACATGTGCATTGCAGCTCATCATGATGACATTGAAATCATGGCTTATGATGGTATCGTCCAGTGCTATGAGAGCCAATCTGATTGGTTTTTTGGCGTTGTTGTCACCAATGGTTCAGGCAGTGCACGCACAGGTGCTTATGAACAGTTTACAGACCAAATGATGATGGATATTAGAAAAGAAGAACAAATCAAGGCTGCTAGATTGGGTCGGTATGGAGCTCTCGCCATGCTTGACTATAGCAGTCATGATACAAAGGATCCGATGAATCAATCCATCATCGATGAATTGATGATGTTGATTCAAAAAGCTAAGCCCCGTATTCTTTATACCCATAATCTCGCAGACAAGCATGACACGCACATCGGGGTTGCAACCAAAGTGATCAAGGCATTGAGAAAACTTGATCCTAAAGACAGACCTCATCAGGTGTTGGGATGCGAAGTGTGGAGAGGTTTAGACTGGATGCTTGATGAAGATAAAGTGACGCTGGATGCCAGTCTCAATCCCAGTCTTGCAACAGAACTGATCGAAGTGTTTGACTCTCAGATTTCAGGCGGCAAAAGATATGATCTTGCTACCATGGGCAGAAGACTTGCCAATGCAACTTATTTCACCTCACATCAAGTCGATCAATCCAACCAATTGATTTATGCTATGGACTTGACACCCTTGATACAAGATGACCATTTAGATATCACAGCCTATGTGGTTTCATATATTGAGAGATTCAAGGCTGATGTCATCAGCAAAATCAACAAGATGATCTAAAAATAACACTTCAGGGACTCATCATCTCTGAAGTGTTTTTTGACTATTTTGATGGATGGTTAAGTTTGATGTCTGGGCAGAGGCTCGAAATGTTCAAAAACGGCATTGTGGTAAAGACTTCTGATGCGATCAAGGTCAGCTTGCGATTTTGCTGCATAACTGATGATGGTCATGCCTTTCTTCATCAGTTGATCCAGATAACGATTGGGCATATCATAGATGCCATAACTGATGAAATCAGGTTTAGTGAATCGGTTGAAAAACATTGATTTTAACAAATATTTGAAAAAACGGTTCATGGATTCATGCTTGAAAAACTCGGCAATCTGTCCTCTGATGATTTCAGGATGGTTTTTTTTGAACCAATAGACAACCTTGGGATGAAATGAAAAGATGGCGTATACACCTTGGTAATCTTTGATGGTTTCATAAAAAGACTCACAAAGCATTTTGATGTCTCCCTTAGGTTTCAATTCAATCAGCAAAGGCACTTCCCCATGAACAACTTTAAGAACTTCCTTCAAAGTGGGGATATGTTCCTTGGTTTGAAAAAGTGTCAAATCTCGTAATGCTTCATAGGTCACTTCAGATAAGTCTCTGGGATCATGACAGATTCGTTTGAGATTTGAATCATGAAAAGAAACAACCGTACCATCTTTGGTGACATTGACATCGAGTTCAATCGAATAACCATGACGGATGGCACGAGAAAATGCGGAAATCGAATTTTCCGGAATGGATTGGTCTTTCGTATAAAAACCGCGATGTGCAATGTCGTGTGTTTTGAGCCAGGATAAGTCTTTCACCAATGGTTCTCCTAGAAGATAGAATAAATGAGCATGCCAAGTATCGCAGAAAGTAAAATGATTTTGATTGGAGAGATTTTTTTATAAAAGACACTCGATAAGAAGACGATGATCATGATGGCGAGTCCCTTGAGATTGAAAATGCTGAAATCAAAGGATAAATTTTCAAAATCGATATTTGGCCACACTGCATGAATAATGAGTGAAAGCGAAACGGATAAAATCAATCCAATCACTGCAGGCTTTAGTCCGATGAATGCCAATTTCACGCCACGTGACTCTAGAAATCTACTACCAAGGCTTGCGATAATCAATATGATGATGAATGACGGCAAGACAACACCTAAGGTCGTTGCAACCGCACCGAGCAATCCATATTGACTCATACCTACAAACGTTGCCATGTTGACTGCAAATGGACCAGGTGTTGATTCTGAGATGCCGATGAAATCAATGAGCAGTTCCTGTGAAATATAGCCGCCACCAACCAGTTCTTGTCTGATGAGTGGAATCATGGCATAACCTCCACCAAAGGTGAAGAGCCCAATCTTAAAGAAAATCCAAAAGAGAGTGAGCAGTTCAACGAACATTGTTCTTCACCTCCCGGATATTGGCAATCATACCATAAATGATACCTAGGATTGCACTGATGAGTAAGATGTAAATCACACTGAAGCCAGTGAGCAGTGCTATGCCCATCGATGCAAGTAGAACAGTGACAGAAAATAAGTTGAAATGGATTTTTTTAGATAATTTGAGTGCTGCCCTGGTAATCAGAATGGCAACGCCAGCTTGGATGCCATAGAAGGCATAAGAGACTAAGGTCAATTGCTTGAATTCAACAATGAATAATGAAATCAACGAAATGATGACAAAAGAAGGCAGAACAACACCGAGGGTTGCAACCAAACTGCCCTTGAATCCAGCGATCTTATAACCGATGAAAGTCGCTGAGTTGACAGCAAGCACACCGGGTGTTGATTCTGAGATCACGAGAATTTTCAATATATCATCATCAGTTGCCCAAGATTTGGTTTCAACGACCTCTTTACGCATGATGGGCATCATGGCATATCCTCCACCAAAGGTGAGTGCCCCAATCTTCAAAAAGGTCAGGAAGAGCTCTAAAGTTGTATGTTTTTTAATCATGATTCACCTCACCGCTCAATTATAGCATTTTTTTAGGATAGATGAAAGATTGTCTTGTGATATAATACTCATGCAAAGAGAGGTTATTTCATGAAGAAGTTATTCTTATTATTCGCCATCTTCACGCTATCGTTTGGACTGATCGCATGTGAAGAAACCAATTCACTCGATACGACACCCCCAGTTTTCGAAGGTTTATCAGATATTTTATATGAAATTGGACAACCCACGCCGGATTACCGCTTGGGTGTTACGGCCATCGATACAATCGATGGTGATTTGACGCGTTGGATTGAAATCAATCTTGATGATGTGGATTTGACACAACCAGGCTCATATCCGATTGTCTATTGGGTCATCGACGATAGTGGCAATGTGAATGAACAAACCAGAACCATCATCGTGAGCGCAGCACCCGTTTTGGATCTTGTTGCACCATTGTTGGGTGGCACAAAAAACCATAACTATTTTATTGGTGATCCACTGCCTGATTATGTGACAGGCGTCTATGCTTATGATGCAGTCGACGGCACAATCACTGAATTCATCGACATCGATGACCATGGTGTGAATTACGAAGTTGAAGGTTCATATCCAGTCATTTATCAAGTCGCTGACAAGAGTGGAAATGAAACGATCGTTACCGTCATTGTCACTGTGGCACAAGCACCAGATCCTAATCAGATTGGTGAACTGAATATCTATTATATCAACGATACGCATGGCGCGATCTTGTACTCAAACAACCAAATGGGACTTTCCAGAATAGGCAATCTGGTGATGAACGAGAGAGCTATCAAGCCTGAAAACACACTCTTTATCGCTGGTGGTGATATTTTGCAAGGCACGCTCATTTCCAATTATTTCAATGGAGCATCCACCATCGATGCGCTCAACACAATTGGACTCGATGCATTTGTCCTTGGCAATCACGAATTTGACTGGGGATTAGAAACTGTAACTTCCTACTTCAATCCAAATACAACCGAACTCAAAGCCAATTTCCCGCTCCTAGGAGCCAATGTCTTCATCCAAGGGACAACCACAAGACCGGATCATATTGACGCCTATACGATTGTCCAAAAAGGTAACATCAAAGTCGGTATCATTGGTGTGATGGGCTATGGTTTGGAATCATCGATTGCGCAATCAAGAATCGATGGTTATTATTTTGATGATCCAGTGATCTGGGTAGAACAATATGCGACCATTTTGAGAAGAGATCTGGGTGTCGATGTTGTGATTGCAGTCACACACGGGTCATCAGATTATACCAATCAAGGGATTGCAGCACTTTCTGGTTATGCCAGAGTGGACGCGGCATTCAATGGTCACTCCCATCAAACGTATGTCCGATTTGAATCAAGAACCGGTGTTGACATGCCAGTCATGCAAAGTGGTGCTAACGGCACAGCATTGGGCAAATTGTCACTTAAAATCAATCCGATGAAACAAGTTTACGAGTATTCGGCCATCAATTTAAACGCATCTTCAGACCTTAGATTAATGACAGAAAATCCATCCGTTAAAGCAGTCATTGATGAATATGTTCTGATCGTAGAACCTTTACTGAATACGGTCATCGCGACATCTTCGGCATCTTACGACAGATACGTATTGACAGAATATATGGCTCAACTCATCCGAGTCAAGACAGGTGCAGATGCTGCTTTCCATAATTATGGCGGTACACGTGCTGAAATCACAAACGGTCAAGCCATCACGGTTGCAACCCTCTATCAAATCTTTCCGTTTGATAACAAAATCAAGACCACACAGATCTTGGGATCATCCTTGAAATCCTTCATTGCAGGTACAGGCAGTCAGAATGCCACCAGTTATAAAGACGGATTATCCTATGCAACCATTATTGACAATCAGTATTATTTGGTCGCGACAAACGATTACATTTTTGATCAGACCACAAACCCATTCATTTATGGCACCAATACTATCGACACTGGCATATTGATCAGAGATTTGCTTGAGCAAGTCATGAAACATCAACAGGCCAATTATGGATCTTTTTCAATCAACCATCCAGTGGTATTGTCATCCAATCAGACAGCATACATCAAAAAATTTGATGATCAAGACAGACTTTATTAATCGTTAGCGACACATTTTAAAGACACGACACGTCAAACTTGATCTGTCGTGTTTTTATATCGATTATCATCATTTTTAGTGATTTGATGCGTAATCTATCAACAAAATGTATGAAACCGTTTCCTTTATGTATGAAGACAGATCGAAATATTTCATGGAAATTTCGTTGTTTGTTTTCTCATTTTCATCGCCACTCAATCTCTTTATGGAGATAAATTCATCAAAATCTAATAAATATCGACGAGTTTCCGAAAAAATCCAGTTTATATTTATAAATTTCTGCACAATGAAATTCATATAACCTATTCTATTCCTAGATCGAAGTCGTTTTTCCAGTTTTTAGTTGATTAGTAAAGCGTTTACAAGACGTCAAAATGTGTGGTATAATCATGATAAATTAAGTAACTTGGAGTGATCATATGAACCAACAAACCAGCCTGGTCGAAAAGTTGAAATCATTCCCCAAAAAATTCGCTTTGGGTGTCTATCATTTCATCTTGAAAGTGATTCATGGTATCGGAAATTTCTTTAAGAATATTTACTTAGCTGCGAAACTGCATCCCAAATCGTTCATCAGTGGATTGATGAGTTTTTTTGTCATGGGGCTAGGACAGCTGCGTAACAAACAATGGTACAAGGCGGTTCCGTTCTTCCTCATGCTGGTTGCTTTCATTACGTTTGAATTCGCAACAAGCGGCTACATTTTTGCGTTAGGTGGAGAATTGCAACAATATCCACCAGAAGATGGTGTGCTCTATTTCTTCCGTGACTATGGTGGATTTATCACGAGCGGTATTTGGGGATTCTTCACACTAGGAAAACTTGTTTTAGGTGACTTTTACCGTGGAGAACGTATTGTTACCTATGACAGAATCTTCACTTGGAAGTCTGCTGATAACTCTCAAGTCTTGCTTGGCGAAGGGATTATTGCTGTTGTGCTCATTGCGATTTTACTCATCACATGGATTTTCAGTATCCGTGACGCTTATCGCACTCACCGTGACTTTGTGACCGTTGACAAGATTGAACCCGCAAATGTATTCTTCAAACGTATTTG
>DITG01000026.1 GCA_002422045.1 Acholeplasmataceae bacterium UBA6190 | reverse complement strand
TCTGAGACCTGATAAATTTTCACGGATGACTAAGTTCAGTCTGTCGACTAACTTTTGCATGATTTGGAATCTTGGAAGCGTGATCGAGAAAATGATCACGATCATGACGAGCAGACTCACAATCGATACAATCAATAACATCGATAAGGTTGGGTTTTCACGGACTGAGAATATGATCGCGCCGACCGCTAAAAACGGTGCCAAAATGATCATTCGAAGAAGCACATTGACTGTACCTTGAAGTTGTTGAATGTCATTGGTGGAACGGGTGATCAGTGACGATGTGGTTAAAGCATCCATTTCTTTCAATGAAAAAGATTGTATTTTATTGAAGACTGCTTTTCTAAGGTCCCTTGCGAAACCTGCAGAGATGCGTGATTCCATGTATCCGGATAAAATCGTGACACCGATGGAAAAAAGAGTTGCTCCAAGCATCAACAGTGCATAAAGCCAGATTTTTTGGACATCAGGATTGACACCCACTTCACCCAAACCGATACCTTCATCGACCAGTAATCCCAGATATCTTGGTAATAACAAATCCAAATACGCTCTCACAGCCACCATAGCAAATACCATGATGACACCAAAGCGATAGGGTTTTAAGAATTTTAATGACTTAATCAAACTATCCCGCCTTTGATTGAAAAAGAAAGATTATTCGCTAATCTTTCCGATTTCACTGATTTTATCCAAGATACGCATCAATTCCTTCGTATCTTCTGCACCTAAATGATCTGCGATCACCTTGATGGGTTTATAATATTCGTCTCTAATCGATTCGACGTAAGACTTACCTTCAGGGGTTAACTTGATGTAGGTCACACGTAAGTCTTTATTTGAGCTTTCACGTTCGATGTATTTCTTTTCGAGTAAGTCATTGACCTTATGAGTAATCGCTGGAAGCGTAACTCTTAAGGTCTTTGCGACATCAGATAATTTCACTTTCTGGTTCTGATCGCAGAATGCGACACAGAACAAGACCATGATATCCGCATCACTCAAATCGGTTGCTGAACGCTTATATACGCCACTTCTTCTGAATGTCTGAAGTGCTCGGTCTAACTTTTGTAGGGTTTGAAATTCTTTCATAACATGTCCTCCGGATGGTCATCATCTAGTCCATGACTATTGTATCAAAATTGTAGGGTTCGTGTACGTGTGTGATGATGATACTTCAATTTTAACATATTATCACATCATTATAGGCTTGACGCAACCTCACTAGCTCTTCTAGCTTCACTTCATCCGCTGTTTTCATGATTTTGTCGATCAGTTTAAGTTTATGATGATAAAATGCCTGTGCTTCCGGTTTGGTCTTCAACATAGGACCCACCAAGATATCATCATCTGTTAATTGCATGACACCTTGAGTAGCCTTGATGATGACATAATAGAAGTGATCATGGATGACCCATTCATCCGTGATCTTAAGACCATGATCCATCAGGTATCTCCTTAGAAGATGGACCTTGTCATTGGCTTGTAAAATCAGATCATAGGTCCCATAAGGTCTGTGATCTAAGATGTCATTGATCAGATGTGCTCCCATCCCTGCGATGATTGCAACATCAAAGGGCTCACGAAGAGCCAAAAAACCATCCGAGATGATGAAGTTAACCGGATAGTTTTTCAAGTTGTTTTTTGCAGATTGTAATGGCATGTCCCGAAGGTCGGTCGCTATCGCCTGCTTGATATACCCTTTTTCAAAGGCACTCTTTAAGACAAGTCCATGATCGGTGCCGATATCCAGCACCGTATCATAACCCTTGCAGAGTTCAGCAAGCCCTACGATGCGCTTACTTCTTGCCATAATAGAATTCTTTCAGTTTGTTTTGTCTGGATGGACTTCTAAGCTTTCTCAAAGCTTTCGCTTCAATTTGGCGGATACGTTCTCTGGTGACGCCAAATTCACGCCCGACTTCTTCAAGTGTATGATTCTTACCGTCAAATAGACCATAACGGAGTCTTAAGACCTTTTCTTCTCTGTCCGTGAGTGTTTCTAAAACTTCATCTAGGGTCTGTTTGACCATTTCCTGAAGCATGAATTCGTGAGGTGTTAAGGCGTTTGGATCACTGATGAAGTCGCCTAAGGACGAATCTTCTTCTTCACCGACATGCGCTTCAAGGGAGATGGGTTCTTTCGCGATTCTTTGGATGTTCTGGACCTTTTCAGGGGTGATACCCATCTTGTTCGCGATTTCATCCAAGGAAGGTTCTCTGCCCAAATCCTGAATGAGTTGACGTTGGATACGGATCATCTTGTTGATCGTTTCAACCATGTGTACTGGGATACGAATGGTTCTTGCTTGGTCAGCAACCGCACGTGTGATGGCCTGACGAATCCACCAGGTTGCATAGGTTGAAAACTTGAATCCTTTTTCGTAATCGAACTTGTCGACGGCGCGCATCAGACCCATGTTACCTTCTTGAATCAGGTCTAAGAAGAGAAGTCCTCTGCCAACATAACGCTTCGCGATCGAGACGACCAGACGGTAGTTTGCTTCAACGAGTTTGTTTTTGGCATGATGTGCCTTTTCAACGGCACGCTTCAATTCTTCGATGTCTTTTTCAGAGTAGTCTGAATCGCCATTTTTCGCTTCATCAAGCTGTTCTGAAGCATAGCGACCGTTGCTGACGGCAACCGCATATTTCTTTTCGTCTTCTTGATTGAGTAGCGGAATCTGTCCGATTTCTTTTAAGTACATCCGAACAGGATCATCGATTTTGATGTTGCTAGCAATCGATTCGATATTGATCAGTTCTTCTTCTTCAACTTCAAGTCCTGATAAGGATAGGTCATCCGGTTCTAGTTCTTCAAGTTCGAATTCGAGTTCATCTTCTTCTTCGACTTCAGCTTCTTGGACAATATTGGTTCCTGCTTCTTCGTCTTCTTCTAGTTCTTCAGGCGCTAGAATATCGATATCTTCGTTGAGCAGTGCACGCTCGATTTCAAAATAGACTTCGCTGCCGAGTGGCGCAAGTTCTGTGACATCTTCTTGAGCAAGAAATTTTTCTTTTCCTGCCTTTTTGATTAATTGCTGAATGATTTTTTCAAAATCCATACAAGCCTCCTATGGTTTTTCTTTGAGTATACCCATCAACCGGTCGCGTTCTTCTATCAGCGTTTGGCTGACAATCTGAATTTGAGTGATGTGGGTCTGAATCTCGACATAACGTCTCTTGACGTTGGCGAGCTTGACAAGTTCGACATAATCCTCTATATCGGTATCATCAAGACTCATCTTGTTGACCCAATATGTATCTTTAAGCAGTACACCTTCGACATACTGACGGTGTTCAGCGTTGAGACTATCTAGAAATTCATTTAAATCAAAGACCTGGTGATCATAATAATACCGTTCGATATCGGTTCTGATGCTTGCGGTGATGTGATCGGCGAAATCAGTGGGTTTGAGTACCTTCATGACTTTACCACAGACAGCCTTCGATTTCATCATTTCAAAGATGAGATGTCGTTCCGCTTTTTCATATCGGTTCAGCATCCGTGGTTTTTCAATCTTCGGGATGACCGGTTCTTTTCGTTCGGTTTCCCTTTTGAAATCAAACTCAGAGAGTGGAATCCCCAAATCGAGTGATAACTTCTGGGTATAAAACGCTTTAATCGATGCATCTGAATTTCTGATCATGTCCATGACTTTTTGTCTGAACGACTTCATGTCATTGGCATTGGCTAAATTCAAGCCCATCTTGTAATAATCGTATCTGAACTGATAGGCATCTTTGGTGTATTCGCCAAAGAGCATTTCAAACTGTTCAGGACCGTATGCTTTCACGAAATCATCTGGGTCCATTTTTTCCGGAATCATCAGGACTTCCACTTTCAGACCTTCTCGTTCAAGCATCGGAATCGCATGATCGGATGCTTTCATGCCGGCACTGTCGCCGTCATAGGCGACAATCAGGGATTGGGTCACTGACTTGATCAGTTTGGTCTGTTCCTTGGTGAGTGCTGTCCCCATGGTTGCGACTCCGTTTTTGACACCTGCAGCATAACTGCTGATGACATCAAAGAATCCTTCATAAAGCACGACTTGTTTGGCCATTCTGATTTCAGAGAGTGCTTCATAGAAATGATAGAGGAGTTGTCCCTTTTTGAAGATTTGGGTTTCCGGAGAGTTGATGTATTTCACTTGTTCTTTCGGATTCATCGTTCTTCCAGACAAGCCGACGACTTCACCTTTTGGACTCGTGATCGGAAAGATAATGCGATCGGAGAACAAATCATAATAGGATCCGTCATCCGATTGTTTGACGACACCCAATAAGATCATATCAGATACCGCATAACCCTTGTCTTTTAAGACATTGTAAAGTGTCTGTCCATGTGTGGGTGCGTATCCGAGTCTGAAATGTTGAATGAGTTCATCAGTCATCTGACGACCATAGAGATACTTAATCGCTTCTTGACCTTTTTCACTATTTTTCAAGTTGAACTGATAGAATGAGGCCACTTCGTTCATCAATTGATAGAAAGGTTTGTTTGGATCTTTTTCAATCTTTTGAGTCTTGATTTCGATCCCGGCACGGATCGCAAGATCCTGTGCGGCTTCTTCGAAGGAAATGTTTTTGATTTTGCGGTAAAAATTGATTGGAGTTCCGCCTTCTCCGCAAGACATGCATTTCGCGATGTTTTTTTCCGGAGAGACAGAAAATGAAGGTGTCTTTTCCTGATGGAAAGGACAGAGACCCATGTAATTCTTTCCACGTTTGGCCAGACTGACAAATTCGCTGACTAAATCGACGATCGGTGTTTTCTCATTGATTTGTTCGATGAGTTTGTCATCCATGGAAAGTCCTCCTTTGGTCTAGAATTGTGTGGATTGTTCAATGATGGATTTCAGTTCTGAAATGGGCACTCTGATTTGTCCCATGGTGTCACGGTTTCTCACCGTAACCGTACCATCATTCATGGTATCGTGATCAACCGTGATACAGAGATAGGTACCAATCGAATCTTGTCTGCGATAACGTTTACCAATGTTTTGTGTCTCATCATAGATGACATCAAATGATTTTGAAAGTTCTGAGTAGATTTCAAACGCCTTGTCGCTATGCTCTTTTTTCATGAGAGGAAGGATTGCTGCCTTATAAGGTGCAAGTGCTGGATGGATATGAAGCACTTGTCTGATATCGCCTGATTCCAAAGTCTCTTCAGCAAAACCATTGGTTAAGAATGCCAAGACGAGTCGTTCAACTCCGACAGACGGTTCGATGACATAAGGCAAATACTTCTCGTTGGTATCTGGATCTAGATACTGAAGATTTTCACCGGATTGATTCTGATGCGCCTTCAGATCGTAATCTGTACGGGATGCGATACCCCAGAGTTCATCAAAACCCCAAGGGAATCTGAATTTGATATCGGTCGTCGCATTCGAATAATGCGACAACGCTTCTGGCTTATGATCGTCAAACTGTAAGGATTCAGGACTGAGTCCAAGTGAAACCAACCAGTTCATGCATGTCTTTTTCCAGTAGGCGAACCATTCGAGTTCAGTGCCTGGCTTGACAAAGAATTCGAGTTCCATCTGTTCGAACTCACGGGTTCTGAAGATGAAGTTCCCTGGTGTGATTTCATTTCTGAATGATTTACCCACCTGACAGACACCAAAGGGCACTTTCTTCCGTGTGGTTCTTTGGATATTCTTGAACTGGACGAAGATCCCTTGAGCAGTTTCAGGTCTTAGGTAAATCTGGTTGGCTTGTTCCAAGACAACCCCTTGATATGTTTGAAACATCATGTTGAATGCTCGAATCGGAAGGAAATCCGATTTGCCGCAATTCGGGCATTTCACCTTGTGTTCGACTAAATACTGATACATTTTATCTGTACTCCAGCCATCAGCTGAGACACCTTTGTCATGATCTTCGATCAGTTTGTCGGCACGGAAACGATTATTACAACTCTTGCATTCTGTTAAGGGATCGCTAAAACCACCCACATGACCGGATGCTTTCCATACTTCTGAGTTCATCAGAATGGAACTGTCTAAAAGTACATTATAGGGTGTTTCTCTTTGAAATTTTTTGATCCATGCTTCTTTGATGTTTTTCTTGAGCAGGCTTCCCAAAGGACCGTAATCCCATGTATTCGCCAATCCGCCGTAGAGTTCACTACCTTGGAAGATATAACCTGTTGTTTTTGCAAATTGCACAATCTGATCTAATGTAACCATGTGAACACATCCTTTAATGTCTATTGTAGATTTTTTAGTGTGGTTTGTAAATGATACTGATAGTATTTCAAAATGAATGTCTTAAGCCGATTTAGGATTTCAAGCGGTATAGGCATTAATTCCTGATAAGGCATGACCGAAAGTTTCAATAATTCGATGCCATCTTTGATGTCAAGATCACTCAGATAAGGTTCATCCTCATAGGTGATGCCGCCTTTGGTGATGCTGATCCCTTGAATCACTCTGCCATCAGGCGATAAGTCCAAAGGGTATCCGAGGGTCTTCAAGACCTTGATACCAAAGGATAGTGAGGATTCATGAATACGCTCTGATGTCAATGCACCCATCATCTCTTGAAAGATCTTTTCATGATTGACGTTGTCGATCATGAGTTGATCGACAATCTCTAAGATGACTGCAGCACTTTTGGTTTTGGCATAATCGGTTTTAAGCGTTGCAAAATCATGCTTGATCTTCGCTTCTGTAAGCGTCAGAAATGATTTGTTTTGGTCCTTGAATTCGATATGTGTCAGATACTGTGCAAGGATTCGTTGAGCAGAATTGACCTTCTGAGAGCCTTGGGCAAGAAGCGTCTTCTTACCAACAGGTGTATAGACATAGAGCAGTCTTGCACTTTCCAAATAAGGTTGGACCTTATAGACCAGACCTTCCATGATGCTATTCACCGTATCCGAGCGCTCTTAAGTCGCTTGGACGATTTCTCCAGTCTTTCTTGACCTTGACCCACAGGGTCAGATGAATCTTGGTGTGGAGCAGCTTATTGATCTCTATTCTGGCTTCGGTGCCGATCTTCTTGATCTTTTCGCCGCCTTTGCCAATCAGAATCTGTTTTTGCGTGGGACGTTCCACAAGAATCAGTGCTGAGACATCAATCGTGTTCATTTCAGCATTTTCAGCAAGTGATTCGATCACGACGGCAACTGCATGAGGTACTTCTTGTTCAGTGTGAAAGAGAATCTTTTCACGGATCAGTTCACTCATCATCATATCTTCTGATTGATCGCTTTTCATTTCTTTCGGGAAATATAGAGGACCTTCAGTCAGATGTGGTAAGACGAGTGATTCTAATTTATCTAAGTGCGTGTGTTCGGTTGCTGAAATCGGAATGACACCTTCGAATGGAAAACTATTGATGTAAGATAGAATGACTTCATCGATTCCGGATCTCCCTTTCATCGTGTCAATCTTATTGATCACGAGAAATACAGGGACTGATAATCCTTTGAAATACTCGATGATATGATCTTCAGCGGTGCCTTTCACGGTATCCGTGACGAATAGCACGACATCAACATCCGATAACGCAGAAACTGCGATCTTATCAATCGTGATGTTTAAGAGGTCTTTCCCTTTGTGCATGCCTGGCGTATCGACAAAGATCATCTGATAGTCATCTTTGGTGAGTACACCCATGATACGGTTTCTGGTGGTTTGGGGTTTCGGACTCATGATGGAGACTTTTTCTCCGATCAGTGCGTTCAGAAGTGTCGATTTTCCGACATTGGGGCGTCCGACAATCGCGATGAACCCTGACTTATGATTACTCATGGGGCTTTTCATCCAAAACAAAGGCATAAGGCAGCAATCCGTCTGGTGTCGTTTCCATCGTTTCACCCTTCAGATTGGCCAAAATGATTTTTGTATCCTTAGGCATCAGTTCATGCATGACCTGTCTGCATGCGCCGCATGGAGACACAGGACCATGATCGTTTGCGATCACTGTGATCGATACGATATCTTCTTTATGATAGCCTTGGCTGTAAAGCGAATAAAGCGCACTGCGTTCCGCACAGTTGGTCAGACCAAACGATGCGTTTTCGATGTTCGCGCCGTGAATGTATTTGCCGTTTTTAAGTTGTATGGCGGCACCAACTTTGAAATTGGAATACGGTGTATAGGCACGACTTCTTGCCAATAATGCTTCATCAATGTTTTTCATGGTGACTCCTTTCAAGCTTAGCTTTCTTGAGAATAGCTTCTGCAGCCATCATCATTTCTTTCTCGTCTTCCGGTGTGTGATGGTCAAATCCCTTCAGATGCAAATACCCATGCACTGCCAGAAATCCGATTTCACGCTCAAACGTATGACCATAGTCTTCCGCCTGTTTTTTGGCCTGTTCGATCGAGATGAAAATATCTCCGATCGATGTGTCATCAACATCATCGTTTTCAAAACTCAAGACATCGGTTGGCTTATCGATTTGACGATAGGTCTTGTTCAGTTCATGGATCTGATCTGGTGTGACCAAGATGATTTGCATGTTCTTTTTTTCTTTGACCGACTTAAAAATCAATCTCAGTAGTTTTTTAATCTCTTTGATGTCTTCATCTGTTTGATTGTGCAGGTTAAATTTCATTGGTCTCGTACCTTTCTAGAATGCGTTGCACGAGTGGATTTCTTACGACGTCCAGTTTATCGAATGTGATGATTTTGATATCTTCCATATCCTTTAAAATCGTTAAGGCTTGATTGAGACCTGAAGGTATCCCTTTAGGCAAATCGGATTGTGATGGGTCTCCGGTGATGACCATCTTCGATGCGAATCCGAGTCTCGTTAAAAACATCTTCATCTGGATCTTGGTCGTATTTTGGGCTTCATCTAGAATCACAAACGCATTTTCAAGCGTTCTNNCCTCTCATGTAAGCGAGTGGGGCAATCTCGATGATGCCTTTTTCAAGGAGTGAATTGGTTGTTTCAGTCCCTAGCATTTCATAGAGTGCATCATAAAGAGGCACCAGATAAGGATCGACCTTGTCTTTCAGATCACCTGGCAGAAACCCTAAGTTTTCTCCAGCTTCGACGACGGGTCTTGTTAAGATCAGTTTTTTGACTTTGTTGTTCTTCAGATCTGCAACCGCTTGGGCAACCGCCAGGAATGTTTTACCGGTTCCTGCTGGACCAACACCAAAGACTAAGTCATAATTTGTCATACAGTCGACATAGTTCTTTTGATTGAATGTTTTGGGATAAATCGATTTTCCTTGATCGTTGATGAGTATCTTTTTACGGTTTCTGTATAATTCAAAGACACCTTCAAGTTCGTTTTTTTCGGCGAGTTTGATGATGTACATGACATCACGTTCAGTGAGTTGAACCTGATGTTCGGCAAGCTCAATTAAAACAGCAAAAATAGTTTCCAACAACGGTATTTGCGAGTGGCTGGCATCCGTGACGATTTCAGAACCCATCAGGGAAACGTTGATGCCCAAATACTGTTTGAAAACTAGAAGATTACGATCTTGTATGCCTACCAGTCTGGTAATGGCTTCGGCATGATGAATTTGTCGGTTTAATTTCATTAAATCCGCTCCTTACCGTGTATTAATTATACCATACCAGAAAAAATAAAAAAGCACAGGTGTACTTTTTTAGAAGAATTCGGAACAAAAACGCACCCGTGGGTGCGTTTGATCGTGATTACTTTTTCTTGGCGCGTGCTGCACGTTGACGTTCTTTACGCTCTACTGAAGGTTTCAGATAGAACTCACGTTTGCGAGCTTCTTGAAGGGTTCCGGACTTGGATACATCCCGTTTAAAGCGACGTAAAGCATCTTCAATTGATTCTTTTGGTCTGACTTCTGTTTTAGGCATCGTCTGCCCTCCTTCCGCGCTATGTTTGATTAGCCTTTTTCATTATATATTGTTTTTATCGGTTTGTCAAAAAATTTCAAGCATTTTGATTCGATAGCAGTGTGAGCGCATAAAGACATGCAGCCTCTGTCGGTAAAATGTTCGAACCGAGTGAGACAGGGACGACTTTTCGGTTTTTCAATGACTTTCTCTCGGTTTCAGAGATGCCGCCTTCGGGTCCGATGATGATGGCGATTCTGGAATCTCTAGTGAGATTTTGGATGGCTTTTGGAATGTCTACTTGATGTTCGAGTTCATCCGCAAGGAGCACCAAGTCATATGAATCAAAGTTGATGGCATCAAGACTCTTCGCCATGTGGATCATAGGAATGAGTGTCCGGTGCGCAAGTTCTGCAGCTTCCTTGGCAATCGTGATGAGTCGTGAAATTTTGTGATCTGTATTTTCAAGTTTTGAAATCGAACGTTGCATCGGTACAAAAATCAGTTCTGTCGCACCAAATAAAGTGGCATATTTCGCGACAAATTCCTGTTTCGGATGCTTCGGAAGTCCTTGAATGATGGTGTTCTCTTTTTCTTTTTTGGATTGTAAAGTTGACTGGATGTCATAGGTGACTGGATCACCCAAAGCATTCAATCTGGCAAGCACACATGTGCCTTTGGCACAAATGATGACTTCTTCACCTGATGCCATACGCATCACTTTGGTGATGTGATGAGCATCTTGGCCTTGAATCATTCCATTGATTTCATTGACAAAATAACGTTGTGGCATAGGCACCTCATTGGATGAAAAAAGCGTTTCCCGTGGAAACACTTCGATTTCATGGATGTTTTTAAATGTTAGTGAAGATTGTTTGATAGAACAACCAAGACAATGAGCAATACTGCAAGCACTGCAGAAGCTCTGGACAAGAACAATTCAAGTCCTCTGGTTTTTCTATTTTTAAACAACTCGGACTTTTCGCCTGAGAATGCATCCTTGATGTCATCCTGTGAACGCTGTAACAAAACAGCTACCGAAAGCAGGACTGCGACAATAATGACAATATAATCTACCCAAATCATGATATGACCTCCTAAAAAACTCAACTTATGATAACAAATAATGACCCATTTGTCAACGATATCATTGAGTTATGAGAATTTATAGACATTTTTCTTCCGAAACGATTGAACCGTTCTCCAGATGGATGATGCGGTGTGCGAAATGACGGGCATCATGAACATCATGGGTTGCGAATAAACATGAAATGCCTTGTTTTTTCAAGATGGCCTGAAGATCGTTTCGAATCTGGATCTTGAGTGATACATCAAGGTTCGAAAAAGGTTCATCGAGCAATAGCACTTGTGGTTTTCTGGCCAAGGCTCTGGCGAGTGCGACACGCTGTTGCTGTCCGCCTGATAATTCGTGGGGATATTGACTTGCTTTCTCAGTCAGTCCGACGAGTTCTAACATCTCATCGATCCGTGCTTTTTTCTCTAATGATTGCATCTTGGATATCCCGTATCCGATGTTTTGAGAAACAGATAAATGCGGGAAAAGCGCATAGTCCTGAAAGACCATACCGACAGGTCTTAAGTGCGGTTTGACTTCATGGGATCGATCATAGACGGGTTCGTTCATGACATGAATCTCACCGTTTTTCGGTCGTTCGAGTCCGGAAATGAGACGTAGTATCGTACTTTTCCCAGAACCACTTTTGCCAATCAATGCAACGATCTCGCCTGGCTTCATCTCAAAAGAACAGTCGTTTAAGACGATATGTTTCGAATCATATTGAAATGTGACATCAGTCATTCGTATAGACATCTTTGAACATCCCCTTTCTGTATTGTGTGAGCATGACAATCAAGATTGATGCAATCAATATCAAGAGCAGTGAAGCAACACCCGCATGCTGGATCATCTCATCCCTGGCATAAACATAAATCAGTGTCGATAATGAATGATAATTCGTGGGTCTTAAAATGAGCGTGAGCGGAAGTTCTTTGATGATATCGATGAAGATCAAGATGAATGCCGAGATCAGCCCCGGATAAATCAGGGGCAAATCGATTCTGATCAGTGCTTCTAGTCTGGAGGACCCGAGCATATAGGCAGATTCTGTGAACTTCTTTCCGACTTTGTCGTATTGACCATCGATGCTATTGAACCCGATGGATAAGAACCTTAAGATATAAGCGAACACCAAGGTCACTGCACTCATCGTGAGTACGAGTGTTCTGTTTTCAATGCCCAAGAGTCTGTAGATTGGGACAAACAATCTGTCCAAATCGACAAACAGGATATGCACAGCAACCGCAATCACAGCACCAGGAATCGCATACCCTAGGTTGGACATCCTGATCCAAATCTTTTTACCAATACTTCTCTGATGACCCCTACCGAAGTTTGCCATCATGAGGGAAAAGATCAAGACGAAGATGCCAGCAATGAGTGCATTGGAAATCGAATTCATGGTCGAAAACAGTAATCTGAAATCGATATGATCCCTATAAGTTTGACTCGCGTAAATCAAGAGTTGAGAAACCGGAATGATGAACCCAAATCCTAGAATCACCCATAATATTCCAGGCAGCACCCAAGCCTGATACCCTTTCAAGGGATATCTTTTCTTGAATTTGGGTTTGACAGGCATATTGTATTGCTTATTTCCTCTCAAGAACTTTTCAAGTGCGATAATCACAAACACAAAGACAAGCAAATATAAAGATAACCGAATGGCACTGACGATATCACCTAGTGAAAACCATGCATTGAAGATTGCGAAACTGAAGACTCTCACATTGAAATATTGAACGACACCGTAATCATTTAATGTCTCCAAGATCACAAGGAGTGTTCCTGCAACGAGTTGCGGTCTGGATAATGGAACGGTGATGGTCCAGAATGCTCGCCAGGGGCTAGCACCCATCAAGACTGCATTCTCATGATAGGTCACACTTTGTCTGGATAATCCGGATAACGTGAGCAAATACACATAAGGATAGAGCGTGAATGCAAAAATCAAGATGGCACCCGTCATGTTTAGGATATTGATCTGTGAGGAAATGCCGATCTGAAGTAGACCTCTCGTGATGGTTCCTGTAAAACTCGTCATATCTGCATAGACATAGCCTGCAATATAGGACGGTATCGCCAGTGGTAACACGAGCATCCAGCTGAGGAGTCTTCTGCCTCTAAACTGATACTTTGCAATCACATACGCCGACATAAACCCCAAAACCATCGAAATGCCTGCGACTCCGATCATCAGAATCAAGGAATTTGAAATATATTCAAAAAGCAAATATTGCTCAATATGACGCCATATGTCATTTTTAGGAATGAATAAGACAAAAAGGAGATTCGTCATCGGAATCAAAATGAAGAGACCGATGACGAAACTCATGATAGAAAAGAGATGGACATGTCGTTCGAAAAACTTGCGAATGACATGGACCATGTTTATTTCCAACCAATCTCGTTAAGAATTAGTGTGGCTTTTGAACTATGTGTACCCAGCTTTGTAATCATGATATCTTGAGGAATGAACGTACCCCATGACTGAAGGAGTGCGTTAGGCAAAACATTCGGATTGACTGGATATTCGAAATTTGCATCTGCAAAAGAACGTTGTGCAACTTCAGAGGATAGGAATTCAAGGAGTAATATCGCATCTGCTTTGTTTCTGGCATACTTGGCAACACCTGCACCACTCACATTGACGTGTGTACCCGTTGTTTCCTGATTCGGGAAAAAGATTCTGACGGTTTGTGCGACTTCGACTTCAAAAGGATCCGCAGAATTCATCATTCGTCCGATATAATACGTATTCATGATCGCAAGATCTGCAACACCTGAAACGACTGCTTTCGCCTGATCTCTGTCATTGCCCTGAGGGTCTCTGGCAAAGTTTGCGACCAGTCCCATCGCCCATGCTCTCGCACCTTCTTCACCTATGACTTCAATCATGGATGCCATCAGACTCTGGCTATAGATATTCGATGATGTTCTTGTCACGATTCTGCCTTTCCATTTGGGATCGGTCAGGTTTTCATAAGTGGATAGTTCTGATAACGCAACTCTATCCGGATGATAAACAAAGACTCTTGCACGCTTGGTGAGTCCAAACCATAGACCCGATGCATCACGATAAGCCTCCGGAACATTGGATTCCAGAGTTTCTGATTCAACTGCTTGAAATAGTCCTAATGATTTCGCACGTTCGAGTCTGCCCGCATCTGCAATCATCAACAGATCCGCTTCAGAATCTTCGCCTTCATTCTCGAGTCTTGAAATCAGTTTGTCTGCTTCATCCGAAATGACATTGACCTTGATGCCGTAAGTCTCTTTAAAAAGGTCATAAAGTGCCTGATCGGTATCATAGTGTCTTTCGGAGTATAATGTAATTGAGCGATCTGTCTCTTCATTTCCAAATTGGCAGCCGCTTAAGATGAATAACGATGATAGAATCATCATCATTACAATGGTTTTCTTCATGGGTAAGTCTCCTTCTTCTACAAGAATATGTTGTTACAACTCACATTGTAAAGATTTATCCTGACGTAGTCAAAAGATTCGATTAAGATAATAAACAACCCTCTTATTTATAATGTTTTGTCTTTGGATAGATACATCATCATGGATTGAATTGACAAGTTTTCTAATTATGATATAATGTCGTGGGTGAATCAGATGGAAATTATGAGATTTTCTTTAGGTAGTTTAAGAAGCAACTGTTACATCGTCTCCGATCATGGCGAAGCACTCGTAATCGATCCGGGATACGAAAGTGAAGACGTATTGAAGTATATTCAAAAAAACATGCTTTCCGTTGAAGGCATCTATCTCACGCATGGTCATCCTGATCATGTGGGTGGTGTCAAACAACTGAAATCTCTTTATCATACAAAAGTCTACGCACCGATCAAAGATAAGATTTGGATGGGTAAGTCCTCTTATAACCAGATCGGATATGAAATTCCTGTCGATCATTTTGTCCATCATGGTGATCAATTGCAGTGGTTAGGTAAGACATGGACGGTTTATGATACTCCAGGACACTCTGAAGGGAGCACCGTACTATTTACTCCAGGTGTTTTATTCACAGGAGACACACTGTTTTATGAAAGTATCGGTAGAACTGACATTCCTTTGGCTGATTCAGTGCATATCCAGCACAGCTTACGCAAAATCCTTTCGTGGTTCGAAGATGACACCGTCTGCTATCCGGGACATGGTAGATCCACGACCATTCACCATGAAAGACATCATAACCCATACATCAAAAAATAAAAGAGCAAACTATTAAAGTTTACTCTTTGTATATAGTGATATTCTATTCCTTGTATGTAATTGAAACGATTGACTGAGATGATTATTCTTGATAAGAGCAATCATCTTTTTTTGTCATTGTTTCATGCTG
>DITG01000049.1 GCA_002422045.1 Acholeplasmataceae bacterium UBA6190 | reverse complement strand
TCAATGGCGGTTACTTAGGCTATAAAGGAGCATTTCAACTGGAAACGATTCGTTTTTATGTATCCCACTATCTGATTTTCCTTGCACCCTTTTTATTAATGCATTTCAAGATGCACACAATCTCGATTCACCGAATCTACAATATGCCCATGATCTTAATGACTGTCTTGATCATCATCTTCATCAATGAGATCTTGATCACCATGGCCGGTTGGGTTCCAGCAGAAGACTTCTTTGATCCGAATAAAAGAAATCCATCCTTCATCTTTGGTGTCAAGGGTGAACTTTCTGGACTCGGTCTTGTCTTAGGATTCTTTGTCCCGGCATTCCTCAGAGTCAATCCATTTTCTTCCATGGGATTTTTTCCTGTACTCTGGTTGATTGTTCCAGTGGTCATTTACGGATTCTTGATCGCGATGATCATGATGTTTGTCTATGACAGAGAAGAAACACTTTACGTTTTAAAACTCAAGAAACGCCCTGTACTCACTTAAGGATCACACGAGATTGGCAGATCTCGATACCATACATTTGGGAAAAAATAAGAAAAAGAGGACTTTTAATCATGAACACAAGACCGAAGGGCTTCACGTACACGAAGACCAGTTTTAACTTCATTGCCCATTATAAAGATGGCAAATGGAGCGAAGGGGAGTTAAGAAGTGAAGATACACTGCTCATTTCTGCAACGTCTACAGCACTGCATTACGGACAACAATGCTTTGAGGGGATGAAGGCTTACCGTAGAAAAGATAGCAAGATTCAACTGTTTCGCCCCTTTGATAACGCAAGACGTTTTCAGATGTCATGCGAACGCATGATGATGCCTGCTTATCCTGTTGAGAAATTCGTTGAGGCTGTGAAAAAGACAGTGCTCGCCAATGAATCCTTTGTACCTCCTTATGGTTTTAAAGATTCCTTATACATCAGACCTTTCATGATCGGAGTCGGAGACAACATGGGACTCCGACCTGCACCTGAATACATCTTCTCAGTCATTTGCACACCCGTTGGATCTTATTTCAATGGTGAAGTCAGACCTGTGGACTTAATCGTTTCCGATTACGACAGAGCAGCGCCAGCAGGCGTAGGACACGTCAAAGTCGGTGGAAACTATGCAGCATCCATGTATCCACAATATCATGCCAAACAGGCAGGATATGCGGATTGCATCTTCTTAGATCCAAAGACACATTCGAAGATCGAAGAAGTTGGCGCAGCCAATTTCTATGGCATCACCGAATATAAAGAATACGTCACTCCAAAATCACCATCTATCTTAGATTCCATCACAAACCGTTCACTCAAATACTTGGCAGAACATGTCTTAGGCTTGAAAGTGAAAGAACAAGATGTCTATATCGATGAACTCGATCACTATATAGAAGCTGGTGCCTGCGGTACAGCCGCAGTCATCACCCCGATCGGATCGATTACCCATCACGGGAAAAAACATGTATTTGCCGCACATGAGACGATGGGCACTTACACAAGAAAACTCTATGATCTTCTGACAGGCATTCAGTTTGGCGATGTCGAAGATCCTGCAGACTGGGTCGTCGTTTTATAACTTCATCTCAAAGGAAAAGGGTCAGCACATTAAACTGCTGACCCTTTTTGTTAATTGAAATAAGATTGGTTTAATTTCTCGTATCTGAACGTTGCAACATCCACATGATTTCTAATGTGTCTGAACTTTGTGTCGAGGATCTCTTTTAAGGCATCATCTAAATCTTCGAAGACTAAGAAGGTACCTATTTTTCGATCCGTTGTAAAATCAAGGAATGTCTCTGAGCCTTCTGTGACGTAGACTGAATTGAGTTCTCTGATGAATTGAATACTTAAACCATGTTGCACGGGTAATACCATGCTTTCAATGCGATTAACTCTTGCAATCCGATCATCAATCACCAAACTGAACCCTTCATCAAATTCAAGTAAGATGACCGTTGCATAACTCAGCGCTTCGTTTTCGATCACTTGGACACTTTTTGGAATCACGAGATGTTTGATCCATGACCATCCCAAAAAGTGACTGCCCAGATAAGTAAGTTTACTGTTTGGCATGAAATTCAGATAATCGATTGAAGCACTAGAGAGTGAATATGCCATTAAATGAGTGACTGATGATGAAACAATCAATGTTTCAAGGTGGTTCGTTCTACTAAATGCATAAGATTCAACAGATATGACACCATAAGGAATCTGATAGGTTAACTCTTTTCGTTGACTAGGATATTTGATGAGTGTTTTGCCATCAGAATCAAATAATACGCCATCGATGGTTTTAAAATGGGGATTGAAGGAGGCTTCAAAACGCTCTATCAAGGCATAATCGAAAGCACGTGATTCAATCTTTGAAAGTGTGATTGGCAATTGAAAGGTAGTTTGTGGATGTTGATAGGGGTAGTGGATCAAAGTTGTCTGTTGTTTATCATAGAGTATGCCATCATCTGATAGAAAAAGTGGATGCGTGGTTGGAATTTCGATGGATTTCAGATGGAAAGTATGAACAAATATATCAGAATTCAAGTGCGTTTCATTGCCTAGAAATACAATGTGTTCAAGTGTACTATGATAAAATGCAGCATAGCCGATGGTTATCACAAGTTCAGGAATCTCGATCTCCATCAATTTTCTTGTTTCTGCAAATGCGCGTTCACCAATCGATTCAAGCGATGCTGAAAGTTGGATAGATTCCAGACTAGACTTTGCGAATGCTTGTTCACCAATCGATTTGAGCGTATCAGGAAGTTGAACCGATTTGAGATTTGTTTGATAAAAGGCAAAGGGTTGAATCACTTCGAGTTCAGCATCATCTGAAAAGACAACTGTTTCGATTTGGCTTTCTGAAAATGCAATGATTTCAATGGTCTTCAATGAACTAGGCAGATGAATCGCTTTAACATTTTGTTGATCCTCAGCTGCTCTGTAACCAATCGTTGTGACACCTTCTGGTATGATGAGTGAATCTTGGTCGATGATATTGGGTATGTAGTATAGGATGGTTCCATCCTTTGAATAGATGAGATCATCGATTTCTTGATAGATGGAATGATCTGGATGAATGATGACATCTTCAATCATGGCATCAACACTTCCCCATAGAACAGTAGTATCTTTTGGAATATAGACGGTTTTGATGCTTGAACTGCTGAATGCATACATATCAAGACTTTTCAGTTTACTATGTTCTGAAATGATCACTTCTTTGATCGATAATGAGTAAAACGCACTCGATTTAATGAATTCTAAAGTATCTGGAATGATAACAGTTTCGACTTTAGCATGACGAAAAGCAGCATATGAAATTCCAAGAACAGGAAGATCCAGAAAAGTACTCGGTATTTCAATCTGTTTTGCTTCACCTTTGAACCCTTTGACCTGATAGGCATTCCGATATTCCGTCAGTTCATATTCGATTTCATAATACTCTTCTTGCTCAGGTTCACAAGAAGATAGAAAAAGAATAAAAGTGATGAAGATCACTCGTGTGACATAGGTTAACCATTTCAAGATGCATTCCTCCCCGAATGAAAAGCTTATAGTTTTATGATAGCACCAAATCTAGCATCTATCAACAAAAAAAGGCACGAATGCCTTAGGTTGTGCTGATCAAGTGATAGCGTTCATTCACTTCTTCAAACAATGTTTGTTGACTTGATGTTTCAAACATGACTAAGATTAAAGCAATCCACCCACTATAGGGCACAGCATACTGCACATTATCAATTAAACCGTGCACTTGAGTCGCCAGATAACCAATCAAAAATAGATATTTTTCAAGTGTTGCATGTTTCAACATGTATTTAAGGATCTGCGTATAATGGACAATCAGTGCAAATAATCCAAAGAGTCCCATCGCAGCAAGTGCTTGGAAGATGGTGGAATGATACATGAAGATTCTTCCACTGAAAGGGAAACTGAAGATTGAGATCCACCCTCCACCAAAAAGGGGATATTGTTTAAAGACATTCCAGGCGTTTTCATAAATGTATAAACGATTGGATGAAAAATCATTGATGTTGTTTCCAAAGGATAAAATGAGTTCATCATACCATAAATAAAAGATTTCTCTACCGATATATGAAAGTATTCCTGCAACCAGTAATGCAACTAGTCCGTGTGTTAGATGTTTCTTGTTACCCTTCCACAAGAAGAATAAGACAACACCGACAATCACCACAGCATAGCCGATGATACCACCTCTTGATTTTGATAAGATGACTGCAGCAGTAGGTAAAATCATGAGTAACCATAAAAGATAAGTATTTGGTTTCTTGAATATGAAATAAAGATAACTTGGGAACGTGAGTGCGATGTAGAAACACATGTCATTGATGTTTGCCCATCCTAGGTTTCTGCCCCAACCGATGAAGATTCTGTGATAGATATCCAAATCAGGATTGAGAAGATATCCCTGATAGAGATAGAAAAATACTTGGAATGTCAACAGCAAATTGGCAAACATCATATTCTTAAAGAGATAATTCAAGTTTGCTTGAAGTGTACTGGTCATGAATACATAAAAACCTAAATAGAATGTGGCAACCAGGGATACTGGAATTGAACGAATATCAAAAGGAATATAGACAAGCGGAATGAGATAAGAGATTGCAATCAACAAGAAACCAAAGAAGAAGACACCTCTTCTAAATACTGGTTTAAATCTGATGATGTGCACCATTGGACCGACAAAGAAGATGGATAATGCAAGGATTGGAAATCCTAAAGAAGCAATCGTGTCAAATGTCATATCTGACTTATTGATGACGAAAACGAGTGAGATGACGGTTGGCAGAATATAGAGGGTATTTCTATAACTGATTAAGATGATCGTGTTGATGGTGATCAAAAAAAACATACCCATCATCAGATATAGGTTAAAAGCATAGGGCGGCGTATCTTCATACATTGTCCAAGAGACAAAGGTGATCAAGAAGATGATTGCGATGTATAATCCACTATTTAAGAAAGTTTCAATCCGTTTCATGGTACCCCCAAGAACTATAATCTTATTATAGAGATGTTTGGCTGAAATGTCAAAAAAATAAGACCACTTCACAGGTCGTGAAATGATCTCTTGATGTATTAGATGCGCTTGGCCATCATGGCTGCTGCCTCGGCAGGATCGATGATCGGTTTGGTGATTCTGATTCTAGGATCGATCGACTTAATCTTGGTATGCAATAAGGTGCTATAAATGCCTTCAGCATTGCCAAGACTACCGACAATCACGAGTTGTGGGTCATTTAATTTCAGTTGATTGTAGACTGCTTGAACTGCAAGTTTCAGTTCATCGGTTGCTGTCTCAACGATCTTCAGTGCGATGGGATCATTCATTCCGGCATATTTTGTCACAATCGGTGCAAGTCTCGCTATCGACGTGCGGTCTAACGTATTATAGATTTCAACGATATCCATGGCTTTCTTGAGTCCGACTGTTGATGCGATTTCTTCAGTAAAGGGTGACATGGGATATCTGCCATCATAAGAACGAATCATCGCTTTCAAGGCTTGATTACCGAGATCATAAGCCGATCCCGCATCGCCTTCCTTATAACTCCAACCGCCAGCCTTATGCTTGTTACCATGAGTATCCAGGCCAAATGCGACCATGCCAGTACCACAGATGAGCGATATGCCCTCATCAAAACACAAACCGCTGTATAAAGCATTTTCCATGTCGTTTCTGGCTCTCACTTTGGCAGACTTTTCAGCACCTTTGATCCGTTTGAGTAATCGTTCGACATGCTCCATGTCTCGATCACTCACAATCCCTCCGATACCTGCAAACATCTTTTTGAAGGTAATGTCTGGATTTGCTTGATATAAAGGTTCCAGAGCTTTTTCGAATGCTAAAAGCGTTTCTTCAGAAGTGACTGTGTCAATGGAAGAGGGACCTGAATTTCCGATGTAGATGACTTGATTGTGATCATTGATGACAGCAACTTTAGTTTTCGTTCCGCCACCATCGATGCCTAGATAATAACTCATATCATAACCTCTATAGTCGATGCTCTATACCTACAATACCCTATCTTTAAGTAATTGTCAAATCTGTAAGTTTTTTCAAATGTATCAAAAAATGGATTAAATGTATTGTTAATGTATTGACATAATGATACAATTGAGTTGAATTGACAAAGGAGTGATCATATGCGCATCAATCTTGCTGACAAACAGCCTTTCTACATCCAAATCCGAAATAGTTTCCGTTCAAAAATTGAAAATGGCGAATGGAAAGAAGGCATGATCATTCCAAGTGAGAAAGAACTTGCTGAAACCTATGGTGTCAGTCGTGTGACGATCAGAACAGCCATCTCGGCACTTGTTCAAGAACAGTTTTTGACACGTCGTGCCGGTTATGGCACCACAGTGCTTCAAAATAAGTCATCCTTATCGAATTTCACACTCATTCAAAGCTTCACGAACGAAATGAATGAAATGGGTCTACCTTCCAAGACGATGGAAGCGGAACTTAAACTGATTCCAGCGGATAAAATGCTTTCTTCAATCTTCAATATCAACGAAGGAGACATGTTATTCAACTTAAAACGTGTCAGAGGTACCGTGATTCCAATCCTTTATTCGGATACTTACATGCTTCCCATCATCGAACTCCCGAACACTACTGAATTTCTGATGGGATCCCTCTACAGTTATCTGGCATCCAAAAATGTGTTCTTCAGTATGTTTGAAGAGTATGTCAGTGCGGTGCTTGCCCCTAAACCGATTCGAAATGTGCTTCAAATCTATGATGACACCCCACAACTCAAACGAAAACGTTATGCATATGATGAATCCAACAGATTGGTCGAGTATACCGAAACATTTTATAATGCAGCACACTATGAATACCGTGCACGACTATTTTACCGCAGAAAATGATCTGCGGTTTTCTTTTTTAGCCATAATGTATTACAAAAATCATAAATGTATTGTAAATGTATTGTAAAGAGTGTTTGACTATGGTATATTGAAAATAGAAAACGCTTCCAAGGATGGTATGTATGAAACATTGGTTCATTGTGCTTTGCCTATCTGGTTTGATCCTCTTGCCAGGATGCACAACCAAAGAACCAGAAATCATCATCGAAGATTTAGATATCCCATTTACACAGACACTTGGGGAAAAAATCCCTGTCGTATCTCTTGAGTTACCTTACTCAACCGTCAAGGGTAACATCTCAAATTTCATCCATTATGATAAACCAGTGGATATCAATCCCCTGTTATTCTCGAAATCAACCATCAAAACTCACCAATTGATCTTCACGATGGATGCTATTTATCCAATCGGTTCCATTGAGATCACCAATCACAAAGAATTCCCAATTTCTGAAATCTCGATTGACACATCTTTTGAAGGTCTTACATTCAAAAGAATCAAGTCCAATCAGAGTTTATCTGCAACACAGACGTCCATCACACTCGGAGGCACCATGGCAAAATCAATGAAACTGACATTCAAGGCAGACGAGACAGTTGGACTATCAGATGTCACAATCTTACTCGGTAACGGACTCATCGTGAAAGAAGAAACAGCCTGGTCCAATACTTTCTTAAGATATGACGGATGGTCAGGTGCTGATGGCATTTTCTCATTCAACTTAACCGATGGCAATGACCGGATCGGTGCATCCAAAGACACGACAGGATTCATTTTCAGTGATACTTTTGTCGGTAAAGTCAACAGATTCAATAACTTAAGACAGACTTCAAGAATGATCAATAACTCTCTCGGATATATGAATCACCAAGAACCCTTTGATGAAGCATTTTCTTTTGATTATGTCGTAAGTGACGGCTTGGCTTATTCTCCATTTGTACCCGATGCCTATATAGGAAAGAAGTCCAGAAATCTGTTGGATGGCGAAGGGTTAACAATATCTCAATCCAAAGATGCACTGTTTTCAAATTCAAGTGATGGCACGAGCTGGTTATCAGATGCACTAGGTTCGTCTGTCACCATTGATTTCAAGGCATCTTACCCACTGGATGAACTCTATCTGTGGAATTATGCAGCCAATCCAGAATACGGAACCAAACGCTTTGAACTATCATTTTCAATAGATGGCCTGACCTATGAAACGATTGACACTTATACACTGGATATGGCAACTGCCAATGATCTTCAGCCGTACACCATGGTGCTCACTTTGGGTGGGATCAGTGCACGTTATCTCAAGATTAAAACGCTTGAATCATATCATGAAACCTATGTTGGACTCGGTAAACTGATGATATTTTCTGAATCGAATCAATTCCTCTTTGGAGAAGTCACGGATACAAACCATGTCACTGAACTACATCCCAATGAATCATCTTCAAGACTTTGGATTCAAGATGGTGTGGTTTTGAATGGATTCTTATACACATTTCCGATTCTCGTCAAGGATTATCGTGATTTCTTCATGGTCCATAATGTCGGTATGATCAAGACACCGATTCGAAATGAACGGATCATCCATCAGGAATCCAGTTATCACTCCACACCGCTTCAAGTGAGAACATCCGATGGTGGCATCATCTATTATGGTGCGGGTGTCATGAACAATGTGCATAACGACGGATTCGTCTATGTCTATGGATATAAGGATTTAAATGGCAGGTATTTGGTTTCTGCTAGATTCTTGCCTGAAGATATCGAAAACATGAATGCTTGGACATATTATGATGGTTCAGGTTATACCAGTGACATCAATTTGTCTTATCCAATCATTTTAGGTGTCTCAGCTGAACTTTCAGTTTCGCATATCGAAACTGGCATGTTTGCAGGAAAATATATGCTCGTGGTGATGGAAAACACAACATCTGGCAAAATCAGCTATGCATTATCTGATACGCCATATGGACCGTTTACAGACTATGTCCAAGTCTTTCAAACGATAGAGCATACTTATTTACGTGGTGCATTCACCTATAATGCGAAAATGCATCCGAATCTATCAGAACCTGGCAGTTATCTCATCTCTTATAATGTCAATACCACGCAACTCGGTGCACTCTCTGATGCGCGTATCTACTATCCTCGTTTCATCCGGTTAATCGAAGTCAAATCATAAAGGAGTATCTACAGTGAACTATCTAGATGTCATCAAAAAGTGTGTTTTAAAGCCTGGAAAGCATGAAATTGTACTGGACCGCATTTATCCTCTTGAACTGGATGCCAAAGGTGCGAAAGTTACTTACTTCATCGGTTCTGAAGAACAAAAAACTGGCGGAATCTATGCCAATCGTCTGGAAGTTGAAACAGACCATGAAATTGAACTTAATGTATTTTGCGGCAAAGGTTATGTTGCTGAACCTGACGAAGAACTCACAAATAAGTTCTTGAAGTATGAAAAATGGAGTGGCGGCGACGGGATCTACTCATTCAATATGACTTCAGGCAAAGACGGATTTGATCAGGAACAAAACATGAAGACGCTCTTTGTCTTTGGTGATACGTTTGTTGGCACTTCAGACAAAAAGACAAACAGACGTTACCAACCACATTTGATGCCAAACAATAGTTTGGGTATCATGGAACACGGAAAAGTTGATTTTCATGTCAACTGGAGACCTGATGGCAGTGTCAGTTCATTTTATAAGATGGATCCAAAATTTGACGATAGCGGTACTGTCGTTGCCAATTTGGTTTATTATGACCGTAAAGAGAAAAACATTGGTTGGCTATCAGGCTATCAGCCGAAAGAAATCATGCTCACCTTTGACTTTTCAAAGAATAGAGCATTCACACACATCTATTTCTACAATTATTATAGCGAGGAAGGCGAACTGCTTTCCAAGCGGGGCATCAAGCATCTGACAATCTACGGATCCAAAGATGGTATCACGTATGAGAAGATCAAAGATGCAGTCTTGGAACGTGCAACTCAGATGGGACATAAGGAAAGTGTCAATATCGAAGGAAACTACCGTTTCATCCGATTTGACATTCCAAGACAAAACGGACTTGGCAATTATAACGATGATACGTTTGGTGAAGGACTCTTTGGTCTGAATCTCGTAAAGTTCTTTGATGGATCACATCAATATAGAGATATATACGCGACAGCCACCTCAACACTCTTAAGAGACCCTGAACATTCATGGATCTGGTTACAAGATGGTGTCATCATCAAAGATCACTTATATTTCTTACCTATGACGATCAATAGCGACTTGAATCAACCTGAAGGATTGCAGTTTTGTGTGAAGGGTGTCGCACTCTACAAGACACCCATTAAAAACCAGATGATCGATCATGAACATGCGACGCAGAAGATGGCGCCACTCCTTGTCGATTCCAAGGATTCGCAGTGGCTCATGGGTGGTGCCATCATGGCAAACACCAAATCTGCGGGTGCGAAAAACCCGGATGGTTATATCTACATCTACGGATATAAGACCACATGGGGATTGAGAGAACTCGTGGTTGCTCGTGTCTTAGAAGAAAATTTTGAATATTTTGATGACTGGAGATATTACAACGGCTCTGGTTGGGTCACGAATATCTTCGAAGCCAAACCTATTCTAGAACACATTTCCTGTGAAATGTCTGTATCTCAACTTCTTGAAGGTCATAATAAAGGCAAATACATTGCTGTGTATACGTATGATACCAATACGCCTGACATCGCATTTTCGATAGGCGATTCACCGGTTGGACCGTTTACTCCCCCACAAAAGATTTATCATACCCCGGAACAGGCAGAATTCAAGAGTACGACCTATACATACAATGCCAAAGCACACCCGCATTTGTCGAAGAGCACAGATATTCTCGTCTCTTACAATACCAATACTTATAATTTTGAAC
>DITG01000077.1 GCA_002422045.1 Acholeplasmataceae bacterium UBA6190 | reverse complement strand
TCTCCACTCAAAGTAGCAATGAAAATAACGTCTCCTGAAAGTGCAGTAACCATCCCTTTAGTTGATAACTCTCTTTTGCACCATTTTTTTACAGAAAAATCAACGATTTCTTGTCTGGTAAACATACTGAACCCTCCTTTTAATTGAATAAGATCATTTGTTGCTTAGTTTTTTTTGAATAAAGATTTCCAGTTCATGACACTGATCATCGCTTCCTTACTTATATCTTATCGTAAAGTTGGAGTCATGCTGATTGTGCCTGTTAATCTATGCTAGCAACATTATTGTGAAACAACTGATGTTGATTATATATCTATGCTGGTACATTATTTGAGCAAATATTCAATAATGGGTTTATCTGCCTCAGCAAAATCTAAATCTATCATATCATTTGCAGATATCCATCTTGATGAAATATGTTCGCTTAAATCCAGATTACCCTGTAATATTGAACATAGGTAAGCATGAAGTGTGATAATAAAGGTATTATATTCGTGATGTACTGTTAACATATAGTTATGAACAAAAACATCTGTGTCTAGTTCTTCTTTTATTTCTCTTTTTAAAGCTTTTTCTGGTGATTCTCCATGTTCGATTTTTCCACCAGGAAATTCCCATTTTCTAGCAAGCTCTCCTCGATCAGGTCTTTGAGCACAAAAATACAATCCATCTCTTTGAATTACAGCGGCAACAACTTCAATCGTTTTTTTCATGTGCTCACCTAATGATGTAGACCAAAGTCAAACTTCAAATATTGAGGAATTGGATGATCAAGTAACACATCAAACAATAGTGTATTTTTGGGATTATCTGTTGTTCTAGGATTCACTAATTTCCCAGTTCCTATATATATAAACGGAAGGGTTATACCATCTTCATCACTCATCTTTCTAATGAATAAATGAGCAATTTTGGAATCAATCAAACCTCGATGATTTTTTAGTGTGGTGTTTGTTTCACTTTCCCATTGAAATCTATGATCATCAATGAATAAATCTTTGTATTTTAAGTGTTCTAGCGTGCTCTCTTCTTTTTTTAGATTCGCTAAAATATACACTGTCCCATCTTTTTCTATTTTTGTCCCCTTGTAATGTCTATAAGTAGACTGACAAGTAGCCATCATAAACTGCTCTGTTGTATAATTCCCGTACAGTTTCAATCCATCAATAATGTCACCAATCTCCTCATCAAATCGAGTCAATCCATACTCCAAAGTATCAAGTATGTATGATTTAAACTCTTCGTCTTCAAATGAGATATGCATCACAAACATGTCATCAATCATTTCAAAGAACATGGGTGAATTCTCTTTTTCTTTGTCAGATAGAAAAGCATTTTGAAGATTATAAAATGCATTGTCAAACTGATTCTGATAGAATCCTGTATGCTTAATACTCACTAGTTTAACTAATTGTTCTTTTGTCATCTGTCCATGTTCTATCATAATGCTAATAATTTCAAATTCATAGTAACGAATAAGTGGTAACATATTGGAAATAAAATCGATGAAACTGATTTGATATGATGTAAACGAAGGTACTGTCTCGTCTATCTTTTGAAGAAAGCGATAATATGAGACATTCTTCTCACCTAATTTCGATTTCAAAAACCTAATCAAATCTGGTGCAAAGTCATGATTTAAGTAGTCCATATGTTTTGGATATGATTGAGAATTGATGTATCTTTTGAAATTTGTATAATCAGATTTTAGGTTGTCTCTTGTGTTAAAATTGGTATTTGAAATATGTTCAGTGATTTCTTCTTTGCTGAGTTGATCAAACTGTATTTTGAGGTTTGGGATTTGGAGTGATGCAAAGTCTTCATTGATCAAGTCTATGAGAAGTTTCTTTTCGATAACGGTACTTTCTGATAATGTGCCAAGTGCCTTAATAATTTGAATACTACGTTTGTATGAATTACCAATAAAGTCCAAAACAGTCAGAAACGGTTTATTGGGATATTTTCTTAGACCTCTGCCCAATTGTTGCAAGAATACTATTGAAGATTCGGTGGGTCTTAAGAACAAGACCATATTAATGCCAGGAATATCAACACCTTCATTCAATATATCTACTGCAAAAATAATCTCCAAAGGATGAGATTCATCTTGTAAATGTTTAAATGCCGTAATACGATCTCCAATATGGCTAGAACCAGTTAAATAAGTTGTAGAATACCCATAAATGCTCATGTTTTCTGCCATTTGACGTGCATGTTCAACAGTTCGACAAAAACCAATAGCCTTAAGTTTGTCATTAGGTTTATACTTTTGAATTTCCTGATGAACAAATTCGCAATGTTCATCTCGAGATATGTCTCGAATCAATGCATTAACATCTTTTTCATCATACTGAACCAATTGATCTCGAATACCATAGTAATGAAACGGCACAATCAAATCGTTGATGATTGCATCTCTAAGTCTTAGATCGAAAGGGACGTTCTTATCAAATACTTGATAAATACTTTCTTGATCCATACGATCTGGAGTTGCAGTTAATCCTAACAAGAACTCAGGTTTAAAGTATTTAATGATTCTTTGATATGTGTCTGCAACAACATGATGAACTTCATCCATGATAATATAATCAAATTCGTTATAGGAAAACAATGCTAGATTCTTATCTAGTGTAATGTTAGTAGCGAATAAAAAATCACATTCAATACTTTTTTCGTTCCCTGTCATCAGCCCATAAGAAACGTTGTTGCCAAAAATACTGGTAAAAATATGGATAGCATCTCTCAAGATATTTTCTCTGTGAACAACAAATAAGACTCGTTTTGCTCCAAAATTGCGAGCATCAAATGCCGCCAAATGAGTTTTTCCTGAACCGGTTGCTGCAACAACTAAAGCTTTTGTTACTCCAAGGTCTCTATATCTTCGTAATTCTTTGAGTGCCTTTCTCTGCATGTAATTCGGTGCTACACTGATAAACTCATGATAATAGTCCATATCCCATTTTTCGATTGAGTAATCTAGCTGTACCGTATATGAAAGGATCAGATCGCGACTGAGTGGCATAGTTTTTATCCACAGTCTAGTAAATTCATCCATGGCTTCTTTATAAATATCTGATTGGAAAACAGAATTGATGAGAGCATTCCATTCAATATTTTTGAGTAGTGCGAATCTAGTTAAGTTTGATGAGCCAATGATGACTTCATATGATTTAGGTAATGCAAAAAGATAACCCTTAGTATGAAATCCTTGATCAGAAAAAGAGTTAAAATCAACATTACACTTAAAATTGGAATATGTTTCTTGCCAATTTAGAAATATTTCCAGT
Source organism: Acholeplasmataceae bacterium UBA6190 (assembly GCA_002422045.1). Lineage (GTDB taxonomy): Bacteria > Bacillota_I > Bacilli_A > Acholeplasmatales > Acholeplasmataceae > Peloplasma. The sequence goes on along the minus strand of DITG01000077.1, from coordinate 14,646 downwards.
GAAGCAATATCTGTGAAGTTTTGATAGGTTGAGGTAATGAGTCTACCTTTACATCCACGCTTGAGTGCTTTACTGATTTCTTCACTAATCAAAACTAAACCAGCTTTTTTGATGAAGCTAACTGAAAAAGCGAACTCGTGGCATATTGCCAGGTTCGTTTTGATTTGATCTATAAATTTGAGATCGGAAAAATTCGTTAGAAAATTGCTTTGCACTTCAAATCCCCCAATGAAATTATTGATTTATAGATTCAATTTGCTTCTTTTTGCTCTTTTCAACATGTGATTTAACTTTTTCATCTGTTTTTCTTATGTATGGTTCTAGAGTTGTATATATACTCTCAACTATATGTGATTCAATTGTAGTTTTATGTCTTTCTTGCAACTTTATAATTGATTTTATTAGAGTACTGAGATGACATATTTCTGCATAAAATGCTTTTCCTTCCCGATAGTTACTAATTTGGGCATTGTCTCCAAATACAACAACACTTCTAAATAATTCACTCCTGAGTCCTAGAATGTTTTTTAAGGTTTTATAATGCATGTCATTTTGCATAATTGGATTATACATTGGGTACTCTGTTCCCCCAGGATGCAAAATATTCAAATATTCTTGGTTCCAAGTCCCGGTTATTATCCCTGTAACATTTTTGCACTCAATAATAAAAATACCTAATGTTGATATAACGATCATATCAATTTCTGAAAACGAACCATCATTTCTAGGTATGTATGCATTTCGAATGAATCTAGCATCTGGCATTTTTGTAGAGATTTCAGCTTCAACACGATTTTCAAGTAAAACTTGCTTCATCCTATTAACGTTTTCTCTTGTTGACTCATCAAGATTTTCTTCTGCTTTTACTTCATTAACTAACTTATTTTGAATGCTCAAATTAAAATTTCTACGCAAGTTGATAGTTTCGATTATGAAAATCAAATTAAAAAATGCAAAACAAAAAACTATATATTTTATAGGAGATTGATCATTCCATGTTTGAATAACGATAGCACTAAACATGAATATATTTAACCAAATAATGAAATCCGTTATCTTAAAAAGTCGCTGTTTTTGCATAGTTCCCCCAAATGATCATATCCCTATTTTTTCCCTCTCAAATACGCCTTAGGATACTCAATATCATATCCCACTTCTTTTGCTTGATTCAGTACAAAATAAGGCTCTCTGAGTAACACTCTGCCCAAATAGACCAAATCACATTTTTTCGATGCTACTGCATGTTCTGCCAAAACGATATCACTAATCAGTCCCCCACCAATGACAGGTAGTCCTGTTAATTCTTTAACTCTTTCTGCAAGTCCTAACTGATATCCTGGATATGCATTGATCTTAACAAGCACATTACCACCACTGCTCACATGAATCAGATCTAATCCTAAATCTTTCACAGAATTGATCATCTCTGAAATGCTTTCAGGGGTGACACCACCTTCAACATATTCGGTTGCTGAAATACGGAGGCATAACACTTTTTCTTTTGGCCAAACTTTTGTGACTGCTTCCATGACTTCTCTTAAGAAAACTTTGCCATCGCCATATTCATCAGTTCTCTGATTGGAAATCGGAGATAAGAATTGAAAAATCAAATAGCCATGTGCACCATGGAGTTCTAAAAGATCATAACCTGCCTGATCTGCGCGTCTTGCTGCTTCAGCAAACGCCTTGATCACGTCTTTGATATCTTTCTTGCTCATTTCATGAGGCATCTCATAATCGTTGCTGTAACCTAAAGCAGATGGGGCGAATATTTTCCCATTCACTTTGGCTTTTCTGCCGGCATGATTGACTTGAATGCCGGCAACGGATCCGTTTGCATGAATCAGGTCGACAATCTTCTTCAATCCCGGAATATGATCATCACTCCAGATCCCTAAATCATTTTCAGAGATTCTCCCATTCGGCAAAATGCCTGTTGCTTCCTGGATGATAAGACCTACCCCACCGATTGCTCTTGAAGCATAATGGACATAATGAAAGTCATTGGCAAACCCTAAAGTATCTGCACTATACATACACATCGGTGGCATGACCACGCGATTTTTAAGTTTCATGTTTTTTAATTGATACGATTCGAACAACATGGATAAAAACCTCCCAAATTCTCGTGTTATTATATCTATTTTAGCATGTTTTTTCCATCTTTTCATACTGCTTCAGTCAAATGATGGAAAAAAGACATCCTGCTTGCATAAATTTCTCATCTTAAAGTTTAGAGAACTGTTTTAGTGAGGTGTGAGACTGATATCATCTTCATCAGGCATAAAAAATAAAAAGTCTCGGTTAAGAGACTTCATTGGCAACTCTTTGATAGACACGAACATAGGATACGACCATTTCAACGGGATTATCAAACAGTGATGCAGGTGGTAATCGATTGCCATCGAAAGTACCCCCGACAGCAAGATTCATGATGATATAAAACGGTTGATCAAAAGGTGCTGGGTAATCATAACCAGTACTGGACCACTGTCTCAGAGTATGATATAAAATATCATTCACGTAAAAACGAATCTCGGTTTCATCCCATTCAACAGCATACAAATGGTCTTCTTCAATGGTTTGTCCGTTTTGGAATGTATAGCGTCTGGATGTGTATTGATTATTGGGCCATGAACCACCAAAATGAAGTGCTGAGGTTACCTCACCAGGTAATCTGCCTCTGGCTTCCATGATATCAATTTCACCGGAGTTTGCCCATCCTCCATACACACTATTCTTAGGCATCAGCCAAAATGCTGGCCATAACCCTTCGCCTCTTGGTAAACGAATCAACGCCTCAAATCTGCCATACGTTTGAGAAAATGTATTTTGTGTAAATAACCTCGATGATGTATATTGCATGCCACTAAATATTTCTTTCTTGGCTTCGATCACCAGTTGTCCCATGGTGACTCTTGCATTTTCACTTCGATAAAATTGTTGTTCGTTGTTTCCCCAATTGGTCAAACCGTATTGTGAGCCTGTGCCCACTTGAAAACCCCATTTATCGAGATCAACGCCTCTAGCATTGAGACGACTGCCAGTACCGGAAAAATCATCGCACCACGTCAGGACATATCCTTCTCTTTCAACATCACACTCATTCATTGCTGTAGACTCTAAAACCGTGAGTGAAATAATTGAAGTGACAGAGTTCATATCACTATCGATGATGATATATGACAGGGTAAACACACCTGTTGCTGTCAGTATCCCTTCAGAAAGCGGAACATTTTCCAAGCCTATAATATTGATTTGATCTGTGAGATCTCCATCTTCAAAATCGATTGCAGTAATCCCAAATCTGGGATCAAATGATTGTCCCACATAAGATGTGACATCAGAAAGCCCGCTGAAAAGGGGGAGTTCTCCGATGATGGAATCTTCTGGCAGTTCCGTTGTACAAGAGAATAAAAACACTAGAAAGCCTAAAGACATGAACAGCAAAAGTAATTTTTTCATCTGAACCTCCTGTTGAATGTGAACTTATCATACCATAGACTTCGTCTTGCTACAATTTTTATGAGTCTATGAGTCTCGTTTCTATATGTATCCTATGAATGATTAGGATATCCATGTTTCATAAAAAAATAAACACGTTTGTGTTTACTTTTGTCTCACTTCTGGTTTTAGTTTGCCTTGATCGAGTGCTTCAGGATAAGGATATGCTTCTTCTCTCATCCGTTTGTAAAGGACATAAATGAGTCCTCTGACGGTATCAATTCTTGTGATGACGCCAAAACCTTTTTCGTTTTCGACTTTTACTTTTTCACCAATTAGATATGTTTCATTACTCCAAGCCATGTTCATTCACCTCACTTAAACATTATAACACATAACAGATAAATCATCTAGGATTTCTCTGACGATATGAACGCATCATCGAACCAATCAGGTAAACCTTGTTTTCATCGGTTTGTTCCTTGATGAAACGGATCAGTCTCGCTGCTTCTTTGGGAGGATTGAGTGCCATTAAGGCTAATACATCGGATTTGAATAAGGGATGCATGTAGTCATGCAAGTTATTCAAAAGCGGCATGGCAATCTTTTCGTTTTTCCGGATGAACTTGAAAAACGATTGTAAGATGGATGGAATCGGTGTATATAAATCCTTACCTGTTCTATGCTCCAAGTCAAGTGCGATATCATAAAGCTTCGATGCCTGAAGTTTAGACATATAAAGGACAGCTTCCTTCAAACTGCTTTCTTCGACATCCCAATCGATCAGCGTTTCCAAGAGTCCGATTCGCCAGATGAAACGGTTGGAAGACTTTTCGTCTAAGCCGTAAGTCTCAATGAATGCATGCTTGATTTCCTTCAAACTTTCAAGGTTCAATGTTTCATAGAACACATAGATATCTTCAGGAATCGACGTTGTCCCTGCTTCATGGGTCATAAATTTGTATAAATCATTTAAAATGATGTCTTTTTCAACGTGATACGCATCAAAAAGTGGTTTGATGTACACATCTTTCGTTTTGATTTCAAGATTGTTCTTTTCAAAGATATAGGTATGATAAGAAAACCGTTCTTTCGACAAGTGCTCGGTCGATAGAATCGAAAATCCCATCCCACCATTCGGGTAAGTTCTGTGGGTCGGATGACCCACAATATCATTTCTGATGAATTTCAGTTCATGAAGTGTAGGATTTGAGTTCACGTTGATGTGATATTTATATTGCGTGAGTCCAATGGCCAGATCATATAAGGCATCGATTGCGACAAAGAGTCCTTGCAGCACACCAAACACATCGAGCAAAATCGCGCCTTTTTCGCTTTGAAGTTCACTTTCATAACGGTCAATCATCAGATCCACATGCTCAAGCATGACAAAAGCAGCTCTGGCACGATAGCCATGACTGTTTTTCTCATCGTTTTTGGTTTCATTGACATAATGCTTGAGCTGTTCTAAACTCATAAGGTCTCCTTGATTTTCTGGATGAGTGTCGGTGCGGGAAGTTCCTTATAAAGAGGGCCTTCCATGTACTGAATACCGATTCTCTCCAGTGCTTCTTTCTGATCTTTGGTCTTCACCCCTCTGATCACAAGTGCCATATTAAAACCATCCAAAAATGATTTCAGATGCGTCAGATATCCATTCCATTTCACGGACTCTTTACGATACTCCATATGGAGTGCATGGAATGGATAGTAAAGTGCCATGTCAACAGATGTCGTATCGAGTGAAATCCCGTGATCAATCAGTTCTTGGATCTGGGAAGCGTATTGATTGGCTCTTAAATCCATATCGCACTTGATTCTCACGAACTCATAAGGAATTCCGTATTCCTTGAAGAGTCCTAAGACAAAAGGATTGAATGTCGGATCCAAGAATGTTTCCTTAGAAATCGGAATGGTGAGTTTGATGAGTCTTTCGGTCTGCTTTTCCAGATCGACTAAAAATTCACAGACTCTTCTGATATGAAATCGTTCAAGGTCAATCAGACGGTTTCTCTTTTTGGCAATCTGTAACAAATATTTATTGTCAATCGATAGATTCAACAGTGCAAGTTCTGATTCATACTGCCAGACTCTGTTCTTTTTCACATCAGTGATCTGATTGAACACGAGACCGAGAGACTTTTCCTCGATCGCGACATTCAAATGATCGATGACGGTCTGTTCGAAGAGTTCGTCTTCGTAATCTCTGTAAACGAAAAAGACATATTTTTCTTCTTTGTCGCGCTTCGCTCGTTCAAGCGCGATATCTAAGTATCGCATGATCTTTTCAGGGTCTTTTTCAACGGTAACAACAGGGTATCTGAGGATGCCCATGTTGACATTGAACTTTTCATACTTCAAGATCTTCGATTCATAGTGTTCAAGGTATCTCACATAGTCTTTGACGACTTTGGTGACACTTCGGATATCGTTGAAGGGTAACACAACCACCAGTTGATTGAAGTCATAGCGGTACGTATGCCCGTCATTGAAGAATTTCTTCGTATGCTGACTGAATTCCTTGAAGAACTTCAAGATCTTATCGGTGCCGTAAATATGCTTCAGTTCTTCAGAGAGCTCAATTAAGATGAGGCTTGCCTTATCCTTGAGTTCTTCAGCAAATGATAGATGAAACTGATAAAGATTCGATAATCCCGTATCAGGATCTACCGTTGCCTTATCCATTAAGTCTTTGGTCTCTTCAACCGTTTTCGTCTGATCAAAGAAAATGCTCATAACGACAATGTCATCTCCTATCTTGAGTGAATACATCTTTTCCAAGATATGCTTTTCTTGGTATGTGTAAAGCAGTTCTTTTTGTTCACCGCTTCTCATCATCAGTTTTTTGAGTGTGTCCTTGTAGAGATTCACGTACTCATAAGACACATCTCTTAAGAAGAGTTCGATATGAAGATGCCTTTCTATCCCGAAGAGCTTCATCGCCTCTTCATTGTAAGTTGATCGCGTTTCTCTGTGTTCCCTGTAGGCCAGAATCGGGGCGTTTAAGACCGATTGATAATATCTGTTTTCTGTCTTTAACTTGGAGAGTTTCTTTTCATCTTGGAGATGAGCAAATAGAATCGCACCCATCAGCTTCAAGAGATCATAATGAATCCCTGGGTCTTTGATCTCTTCTTCGAAGTGGATGACAAAGACACCTTCATCAGCGAGTGGGAATGCATAGACGAACTTCACATCATTTTCATAGTTTTTTTGAGTGATGATGTTTTTAGGAGATCTGAGAGATTCTGCTTCACCGATGATTTCATGTCCGCTTTTCATCACGACATCCACGATAGTATCTTCCAAAACACTCGTGATGATCGTTTTATCGTAGAGACGTTCTTTCTTATAGTGGAAGAGATTCGGTGATTCGTTATTCAGATAGATGATGAAATCTTTGGGTTTGATGTAGGACTCGACATGCATGAAAAAGACTCTGAGATAATCCCTTAGGAGTAGTTTCTCATCAATCAAGTGACTGTATTCGATCAGATCATGACTGATTTCAAGCGTTTTGAAGAGATCCTGACGGACAGATTCCTTCTTCTCNNACTTTCTTATCGATCGATTTCGCGATCGATTTCAGTTTTTTCTGATAAAGATCCAAGGATAATTTGTTATCCATCGCCTTGTAGAGATCGATGATCTTTTCATAAGCTGTCTTTCTGAAACTGTCTTCCTGTTTGTCGATGTCATCTTCGTATTCGGCTTCAAGGTTCGATGCCTTATACAAATCACCTTTTCTGATGTAGCATTCGAGTAAGACCAAGACTGCATAGAGATTGCCTTTTTTCTCTCTGACTTCCTGATAGGCTTTCTTTTGTGCATCATCAACTCTTCCAAGCAGTAACAAGAGTCTTAATTCATGATTGAAATAATCGTTTTTCAAGTCATAATTGTAGAGTTCATACACAGACTCGAGTGCCAGATCATAGTTTTGGTTTGCATCATAAAGCTTGAAGAGTTCCTGATGACAATACACCTTGGTTGAATCAGGTATGACATCCGAAAGCACCTTCTGAAGATCTTCCAGATAAGGCAGTCCGATCGCTTTCTTGTATTCTATCTCATCTAGGATGCCTAAATATTGCTTAAGCATCGGCAGTTTTTCTTTTCTAAGTTTAATGAATGCCTTCGCTTCTTCGAGTTTGCCAATCTTCAGGCAGGCATGAATGACCGATTTGATGATCTTTTCGGTATGAGGAGTATCTGATTGTTCCTGGATGTCTTTGATGACTCTGATGCCTTCTGTTGATACCATATCATAAGCTTCAAGGGCCAGTGCGATTTCAAAGTAATGTGAAACAGCTGCCTGGTAGTCGTGATGAGATAACGACTGTTCCAAGAAGTCTTTGATGATGGACAAACTATGGGGTTGTTTGGGAAGCTTTAAGACATCAGCAAGTCGCATAGGTCACCCTTTGATTTCCAAATAAAGTCTTTCTGCAAGATTTAGGTACTTTTCTGCAAGCATCTTGAAATCGAATTTGAGCACTTCCGAGAGTCCGACCATGTCTTTGCGGGTCGCGACTTGATGCCACTGAAGTGCTTGAAACATCCGGTAAAACCTGACGCTGTTTTGTTCTGTTAATGTTGCGGGTCTTTCCAGATAGACATCAAGGAGTTTCAGTGCGTCTTCGAAATTGACGTTTCCGAAACTTGCGATGTCATAATAAAATTCGTTTAAGCCTGCGTATTCCCAATCTAAGAGATAGAGTTGGTTTTTACCGACGACCATATTGGATCGCTGGGCATCGTTATGACAAAATACCTTAGGCTGATCTTTGTGTTCTCTATCATAGATCTTGATCCATTCCGCTTTCAAATGAAGATATTTGTCGCTTCTGATGTTCGTGAAGGTTTCATATAAATCCAAGCGCTCAATCAATCCATAATCGGAGGCTGGTTTAAGTCCGGATAAGTGCAGTTTCTTCAGTGCTTTTGCAACTTCATGCAAATGCTCGTGGATGTCTAGTTGTGTGAGGACTGTACCTTCGACATACTTGGCCGCCTTATCTCCTTCGACTTCATCGAAATAGACGGTTTCGTTATTGAGTCCCAAATCCTTGATGATGTCTAGGTTCTTTTTTTCAATCTTCCGGTTGACAAAAAGATTGCCATCTTTGCCGATGACACGGTAGGCGTAATCAACGCCATGGATTTCGATGTGATAGGTCAGATGGCTCATGCCACCCAAGAAACGGTGTTTGACTTTCACATCGTTTTCTCTCACACCAAAGGCTCTTGATGCATGTTCTTGAATCAGTTTCGCGTGTTCCACATTCTACCTCGTATGAAAGGTGACTTGGCCGTCATCATAAGTTGCATAACTTTTGTGATAATCGCCTAAAGCCCCAGGATTGACAAACATGATGTTTTGTTCGACCATGAGATATCGCTCATGGGTATGACCGAAGATGACAAGTTCCACACCTTCGAGCTTTGCTCTTAGTTTTAGCTTATCCAATGAAAATTTGACGTGTTCCAGATGTCCGTGGGTGAGCATGATCTTGAGTCCTTCGATATCAAGGATTCTAATGTAAGGGAGATCGACGCCAAAGTCGTTGTTTCCCTTGACGGTGATGATATGAAAAGGTTCATAGTGCTTCGGATCGAGTGTCATGTCGCCGGCATTCAGATGAACCGTGATGTCCTTGTGTTGATGGATAACATCCTTCAACCCTTGAAGGTCGCCATGGACGTCACTCGTGATGAGCATTTTCATGGAAGTCCTCCTTGAGAAGTTTAAGTGCATTCGCACGATGCGAAATCTGATTTTTAACAGAACTTGGCAGTTCTCCAAACGTCATTTGAGAGGCTTCATGATAAAAGATGACATCATAGCCAAATCCTTCTTTGCCTCTGATTTCATGATGAATGAGCCCATCGACTCTGCCTTCATAACGTTGATAAGAACCATCAGGATACGCAATCACGATCACAGAGATGAAATGCGCATGTCTGTTCGTTTGTCCTTCCATCTCTTTTAAGAGTTTCAGATTATTCTCATGATCGCCTAGTCCTGAGTAACGCGCCGAATGGATGCCTGGCGCACCACCTAAAGCATCGACACAGAGACCGGAATCATCAGAAAGAGTTGGCATTTGATATTTGGATGCGAAATAATACGCTTTCTTGAAGGCATTTTCGAAAAATGAGTCTCCATCTTCGATGACTTCATCTTGATCGTTAAACTCTTTCAAGGAGACGAGTTCGATCGGAAGATCATGCATGATGGCTTTGAGTTCTTTGATTTTATGCGCATTTTGTGTGGCAAGCATCAATTTTTTCACACAATCACCCTCTCCCTCTTGTCTTTTATCTCTATTCTATATTATCACATATTTAACTTCAGCATATGAAAATGGCAGAAATTATGCTATCATCTAATGGGGTGAACAACATGCAAAACGAACCGAAAATCATGCGCTTTGAAGACTTATTTGAACCAAAAGAAAACCCAAAGAATTCAAGAAAGAGACCTAATGACAAAAGACATTATGTCTATGCACTGGTGGTCTATTTCCTAGTCATGTATATCGCAGCAACCCTCTTGTTTCTGGGATTGTCACAGATTCCAACCTTCCAGGAGGACGTTTCGATTGAAGAAAGAGTGCTCAATGCACTCAAAAGCGATGTGAATGGGATTGTACTGTTCAACAATATCGATTATCTGGACTACAGAGACGATTATCAAGGATCTATCGTCTCCATAGGGTTATACAAAGGTCATTCGATTCTCATCAACAGACGCAATCAAGCCGCTTTCGATTTGCTTTATACGAGTGATGTTTCCACAGGTGAAACCTATTTTGATGTGCTTCAGTTTGAAAAGATGATTGGTGAAGATGCGGTTTATCTCTATTGGTCGACTGAAAGTGGGAGGGTCACCTTCTATCAGGGTGAGACACTGTCACAGCCTGATGGACTCTATGTTCCACAAAAGATTGTGTTCACAAGTCCTACCACTCAACTTTCTGATTTTGGATTATCGGTTGTCAATTTTGCAGTTTACATCATTATGCTTCCCCTCATGATCTTCTTCATCAAACAAGACTTGGTCTATGATTTTGAAGATGTCAAGAAGAAACGTCAGGAAATACTCATTCCTGTCTTGCTGGGTTATGTCATGATCATTGCCGGTAATTATGTCTCACAACTGCTCTCTCAGTTCTTGGCTCAAGTCTTAAACGTCATTCCAGGTGAGGCTGTCAATCAAATGACGATCATCAACGCACTTCAGTCACAAGGCGCAGTCTTGATGCTTATCTCCGCAGTCCTTTTAGGACCCATCGTGGAAGAGCTGATCTTCAGAAAAGCGATCTTCGGACTGATCAAGAAAGACCATATCGCATTGATCGTTTCGACATTCATTTTCGGTACCATTCACCTGATTTCTGAAGCTTCCATCACGGAAGCACTGGTCAATGGCGTGAGTTATTACATGATGGGCTTTGTGTTTGGCTATATCTACCTTAAAAATGATCGAAACATCTGGATTCCAATTTTTGTTCACATTTTATCGAACCTCATCAGTGTGGTTGCGATACTCGTATTACTATAAAATAACACCCTTGAGGAGAAAACCATGATTCCATTTGGACGCGCTATTTGCTATTCGGGCTATCGTGAAAACGAAAGTCCTATCACAAAGGTCTATCCGACCTATGCTGAAGTATTAGAAGATCTAGAGTTGTTATCAAAGCATTTTGATTACATCAGAATGTATGATCCCTATACTCATGCTCAAACGGTACTCAAAGTATTGAAAGATCACAAACTACCCTTAAAGGTCATGATTGGGGTTGAACCGAGAGGCGAGATCAGCAATCCGAATTGCCCCTGGGGCGGACTGCATTCCGACGAGGAAATTGAAAAAAACAAAGTCACCAATTACGAACAGCTCGATCTTCTGGCGTCTTTATGCAACGAGTATCCTGAGCAAGTGCTTGCTGCTGCTGTTGGTAATGAATGCACTTCAGACTGGCATCACAATCTGATGGCACCTGAAACCATGGCGAAGCATGTCAAATATCTGAAATCGAAGGTCAAACATCCTGTAACCTTCTGTGAAGGTGCCTATTATTGGGAAACCAAAGGCAAGCTGATCGCCAAGGAAGTTGATTTCATCTCGATTCATTCCTATCCAATGTGGCATAAGATTCCTGTTGAGCAGGCATTTGATGCAACCATCAAGGATTATGTGACCAATACTCAAAAATATCCAAAGAAACAAGTGATTTTCACTGAATATGGTTGGACCACTGAAGCAACTCAGAACATGAGACCAGGCGATGCCAACGAAATCAATCAGAAAAAATATTTGGATCAAGTGATCAAGTGGAGCGAAGACAACAAAGTCACGATGTTTGTTTTTGAAGCGTTCGATGAACCCTGGAAGGGATCAAACAATCCCGGTGAACCCGAAAAACATTGGGGCATCATGGATGTCAAGCGCAAGCCAAAATTCTACGCAAAAAAATACTTCAAGTGATTCAAGCACCTGACAGGTCGAAAACCAGTCAGGTTTTCTCTATTGAGGGGTTTTTCGCGTTAATTGGGTGTAAATCGTCTATTATAGCGGACACCATACATTATTATAGTAAAAGTGGTTGACTATCACCAAATAAAAGCATAAAATATGAGTAGGAACCCATCGATATGCTCCGGGTGGCAGAAAGCGATATTTGATCACTCATGATTCTTGATCAAACGTTGTGAGGAGCTGATCGAACAACCAAAAATATCAACAGGAAGGACGCACGCTTGTGCGCATAGACTCATGAATACACATCCACTTCTCAAACTTTTTCCACATCATTACCCGTTATCTCTGAATACAATCGAACAAAAGATCGTCTTCATCGATCATCAGGAAGACCACGATTCGATCATCATTGAAGGCACTGAAAACTTTGGCTTTCAAGGTGTATTGAAATCTGTTTCCGGTTTATCCTATATTGAAGCACCCCTGTCACACATGAACGCAAACGTCTTGAGAAACCTCTTCTCTTTTACCAAACCGATCCCAGTGCTTCGAAAACTCCGCTCCTTTGGTTTAGGCGACAGACTCGGCATCGCCGGAGAAGGTCATCTGGCAGTTTTCAAGACATGTGACGCATATCCTGTACTCGCTCAACAATCCATGAGAGAACTCACACTCACTGAAAGAACGTATGAAGATGTCTTGGATGCTGCAAGTTTTGCAGTTTTCAAATTCGGATATCGTGATGGCTTCGGTGCAGATGGCGACCATCTGAAAAAAATGGAAGATATCGATAAGGTCTTGAAACTTGGTTATACGATGATCACACTGGATTGCAGTGACTATATCAAAAATGACGTCATGAAAATGACGGATACCGAAATACAAGAGAAAGTGACGCTCCCTGAAGCACTGAAGAGCCGTTATCTCTTAAAACCTTTCGTTATCGATGGTGCAAAGATCACGTTTAATGAAATTGATTTGAAACGTGCGTATTATGTCTATTCGGATGCGATCGGTTACACGAAGAAAGTCTATGATACCTTCTTCAAAAATAAGACCTTTTCGGCAAACCTAGAACTTTCCATCGATGAAACGATCACACCAACCAAACCTGAAGAACACTTCTACGTTGCCAATGAACTTGCACTCGCAGGCGTTGTCTTGGATACTCTGGCACCCAGATTCTGCGGTGAATTCCAAAAGGGTGTCGACTATATTGGCGATATCGCACAATTTGAGGCTGAACTGAAAATACATGCTGCTATCGCGAAGCACTTCGATTACAAACTCTCCATACATTCTGGTTCTGACAAGTTCTCGATCTTCACGTTGATCGGAAAACATACAGGTGGTCGCTTCCATATCAAGACTGCCGGTACCAACTGGCTTGAGGCGATGAGACTGGTTGCATTCAAGGATCCTTCTCTTTACCGTGAAGTTCACGCTTATGCACTTGAATTATTTTCTGAAGCGAAGAAACTCTATCATGTGACAACAGATCTTGCGAAGATTCCTTGGTTATCTACGCTGAAAGACACTGACCTCCCACATTTGTTTGAACAAAACGATGCGCGTCAGCTGATTCATATCACTTACGGTTATATTTTGACTGCCAAGAATGCTGATGGATCTCTGAGATTCAAGACAAGACTTTATGACTTGTGGAGAAAAGAATCAGAAACCTATAAGACGATGCTTAATACCCATATCGGACGTCACATCAGTATGCTTTATCAAGGATTTGGTCAATAGAAATAAAATCCAAATGGCAGTGTATCCGCACTGCCATTTTATTCTTTCTAAACGATTCAAAAAACATATCGAACCCCTTGACTTTACACATGGTTTGGCTTACAATGAATAATAGACAGTGTCCAATATATTGCACACCGTACGATAAAACGAGGTCATTACATGAATATCAAGAAAATCACATACGGATCATCACTTCTTGCCCTTGGCATCTTGTTACCCTTCTTAACCGCTAGTAACCCCGCACTCGGTGCAGTTTTCCTACTCATGCATATTCCAGCGCTACTCGGTGGATTCATCTTGGGTGGCAAATTCGGTGCACTGATTGGATTCATCATCCCATTGTTTAGAAGTGTTTTGGTTTCCATGCCACCGCTTTATCCGACTGCACTCATCATGGCATTCGAACTCTCTGCTTATGGGTTTGTTTCTGGTATTTTTTTCAAATGGTTCAAGAATGTCAAGTTCGGCTACATCATCGCCTTAATCGGTGCGATGCTCGTGGGCAGAATCGTATGGGGTACGGCGTCTACCATCATCTTGTCACTTGCCAATCGTCCATATACATTCGAAGCCTTCATCGCTGGCGCATTTGTCACTGCACTGCCTGGCATTATCATTCAACTGATTTTGATTCCGATTTTGGTCAGAACTTTGATCACAAGCGGCTACATTGAGACAAATTCATGATGGACTTAAGTTTATATGCTCAGGTATTCAAACATCTTGATGGTATACTGAAAGAGGATACCGAAGGTTTGGTTGTCGCAATCGATGGCGATGCCGCATCCGGCAAAACGACGCTTTCAAATCTCTTGAATGAGCGTTATCAAAGCACTGTTATCCATACTGATCACTTCTATCTCTCTTTTGATCAACGTACAGATGCAGTCTTAGGTCATATGAACATCAAAAAAATACTGCATGAAGTCTTGATTCCCCATGCCTTAGGTAAAGAT
>DITG01000068.1 GCA_002422045.1 Acholeplasmataceae bacterium UBA6190 | reverse complement strand
ATCATCGGTTATGAAATCATCAATGAGACAGAATATGATTATGACTATTTGATTGATGTATTGGTGAGCGATCCAGCATCAGTTTATGCATCATATCTGCTCTATTACGGATATGCCTATTCAGAAGATGAGACCATCACTTATCAAACTGAGATGATTACAGATTTCAGATCATCTGTGATATTTGAGGGCGTATCTGCTTACAATGTTCGCGTTCATCTTATCTTAGTTGGTGTGACCTCACTCGGTGAAGAAGTTATCCTTGATGAAGTGAGTTATCATGTGCCATTCAAATTAGAAAGCTCAATTTACTTAGATAGAATTGGGATGCAAGAACTCACCTACAGTTTTTATCCAGATACATATGCGCTTGCCGATGTAGCGTACGCATTCAATATTTACAGAAATCAACAAAAAGTTCAATCGATCGAAGTCGTTCCCATCATTTCGAACTCGCATTTTGGATCTCAAGAAGTCGTGATCGAAAAATTGAAATCCAATACGACTTATCTTGTTGAAGTGACAGCAACATACATCAATCCCTATACCTTAAGGTCTGAGACAGTCACTGTTTTCAAAGAAACGGTAACAACCCTACCGTCATTTACTGCAACCATCGATATCACCGAATTTGAAACCTACTATGAAGTGAACATCTTCGTCATCGATCCGAGTCATCTCTTCCAGATTCCTTATTTCGCCTTATTTGATTTAGGTGGAGAGCACCCCATGTATATCAATGGTCAAGATTTTTCATTCACACCTGAGGCTAACGGAAAACGTGTCATATTCACCATTGATAAGCCGGTTCAAGAAACATATCAGTTAATCATAGGCATTAGAAATACCACAAACTATAACATCAGACACATTATGTTTGATGAAGACATTTCAAAATAGGAGACCAAGCATATGAAATTTAAGGAAAAATCAAAGAAAGAACAAATCAGAATCATCATCGTCTCGAGTGTGATCTTCATCTTCATCTTGCTCGGCAGTCTGGCGGATGTCTTGTTTCCAGGGACAACATTTGCACTCATCATCAGTAACTCGATCGGTAAATTCTTCAACATCATCAAATTCATTGAAAATCATTATGTGACACTCCTTGAAAGTATCACCATTTTAATCTTCGTTTGGATTTTGAATCAAGTATTGTTATTTCTGGTGAACTTACTCACCAGAAAAGGACATCGGAGCGAAACACTCGGCAAACTCATGTCATCAGTGATTCGGTATATGAGTTTCATTGTCGCACTCTTCTTGATTCTATCTGCCTGGGGCGTAGAAACACCGACACTACTCGCTGGCGCTGGGATTATTGGGTTAGCCTTAAGTTTTGGTGCACAAAGTCTGATTGAAGATATATTCGCGGGACTCTTCATCATCTTTGAAAAACAGTTTGTTGTCGGTGACATCATTCAAGTTGGAAACATGAGAGGTACAGTCAAAGAAATTGGCATTCGGATTTCGAAGATTGAAGACTTGAATGGCGACGTCTTGATTATCAACAATTCCGATATCAGAGGAGCAATCAACACCTCATGTTCGTTATCGGTTTCCATCTGTGACATTTCAGTTGAGTATGGCGCTGATTTGGAAAAGATCGAAGAAGTCATCAAAGGTAACCTCGCAGAAATCAAGAAGAACATTCCACTCATTGTTGAAGGCCCTTTTTATGTCGGTGTCGATCAGTTGGCAGATTCCGCTGTGGTTGTCAGAGTGACTGCTAAAACAGATGAAATCAATCGCAATCGTGTGAGAAGAGAATTGAATAGAGAATTGAAACTGCTCTTTGATCGCAATCAAATCAATATCCCTTTCCCACAACTGGTTGTCACTCAGAAAGACAAGAATTAAGCATCATAAAGCCATTAAGCTGTCGGCTGTGATATGCTAAAATCAAAGCATTAAGTATGGAGGTTTCCATGAAGAATCGGTTTAAGAAATGGATGAGCATCAAAAGACATCAGAATGCCAGAGGATTACTCCTGATTGCGATTGTTTTGTTCAACGTAGGATTATGGTTCATTTCATCATTACTCGCGTTCTTTATTGCACCTGATCAATATGGCAATATCGTTAGAGCCTTATGGGAATCAGGCATTACTTGGATGCTTGAACCGGGATTCTATGATCCTTCGGTTGTTCCAGCCATTCGGATCATTTCGATTATTGTCATCTTGATTTCAATGATTACCTTTACAGGAGGGATCATCGGCTATGTTGGAAATTTATTCTCATCGATCATCGATAACGCCAAGCGAGGCAAATCCAATCTCTATATCTATGATCATATTCTGATCCTCAACTGGAACTATAAAGCACTTGAGCTCATTGCAGATTACAGATATGATGATGAAACGACATCGGTTGTGATTCTATCCAGTCACGATAAAGAAGAAATAGAAGATGCGATTACAAGAAAACTCTATGAATCCAAAGATGGATTGAAGAAGAAACTTGATATCATCGTCAGAAACGGAGAAGTATTTTCTAAAGCAGATTTGATGGCGGTATGTGTTGAGGATGCGAAATCCATCATCATCTTATCTGATGAATCAAGTCAGCATACTGAAGCCAGAAAAGACATGCTTGCGATGAAGACACTCATGCTTGTCTCCAATATGGATCTGAAGCGCGACCAAACCATTTTGGTTGAGGTGAAAGAACAATCATCCATCAAGATGATCCGAGAGTATATCGCAAAAAACACAAAGAGAGAACATCAGATTTTACCGATTTTACCAGATGAACTGATGGGAAGACTCATTGCACAGACACTTCTCATGCCAGATCTGAATAAGGTTTATCATGAACTTCTTTCATTCGAAGGTGCAGAGTTTTATACAGTCAAAGATCAGGATGCTCTATCATTCATGCAATCGCATAACAAAGCCATTCCCATCTATAATCACCAAGACTATCTTTACGTCTTGTCAGATCATCAGACCTCTATCAACAGTACAAGGGATACACCGCTATCAAGCTATCAGCATATTGAAATCAAAGATCTGTCCAGATATCATCAGAAGCACATCGTGATTTTTGGCAACAATCAAAAACTAGAGTATATCCTGGATTCTATCAAACTTTATGAGCGTGAAAATCATACGACCATCCAAACGACACTGATTGAATCTAATGATGCTCAAGTGATCTTTGAGACAACAAATGCAATCGATAAAATAGATCATATCCTCATTCTTTCTGCAGATCATTTAAATCCGGAAGACTATGATTCCGATGTCTTAGTCACATTGCTGATGACACAAGAAATCGCAAAGAAGCATCAAGCAGAAATCATCATTGAACTACTTGATCCCAAACACTTCGATATCGCACAAAGTTACAATGTCAAAAACACCATCATCTCCAATGAATACATCTCAAGATTGATGACTCAACTATCAAAAAACAGATTACTCTATGATCTGTTCATTGACTTGTTGACCTACGACGAAGAGGATTCGAAGACTGAAACCTATGAAGTCTATACTTATCAAGCTCAAGACATCTTGAATACTCAGTTTCCGCTTCGATTCCAATCAAGATCGGAATTGATTTACTCAATTTATATGAGTGGTCAACAAAGTTATATTGTCTTAGGAACGATTGTCAATGGAAAACTCGATATTTATCAAGGTAACTTAGATGAAACAATACCCATCATCATCCAAGCATCAGATGTCTTGGTCATGATTTGTAAATAATAGTAAGGCACTCTATAGAGGGATGAATAACCCCTCTTTTTTTTGTGCGTAAAAAATGAAACCGTTTTCTTGACAACTCAATTTGTTGTGATATAATTTAAGTAAACGATAAAGTAAAAAATACGATTCAAATAAAATATGTGGAGGCAGCACATGAAAGTTTCTCTCTTAACCATCTTCTTAGGTTTGTTGACACTGCTTTCTGCATGTGTCACAACTCCAGATCCAATTGTTTTAGACACACCTTCGAATTTTTCTATTCAAGATGCTGTTTTGAAGTTCGATGAAGTCGAACATGCTTCAAAATATCGTATCGAAACAACTGACGTTGAAACGGAAGTAACAAAGAAATATTTCGTTACCATCGATCAAGATTTAAATCTTCTCTATTTAGTCCCTGGTGATTATACCATCGCGATTCAAGCAGTCGGTGATGGTAAACACTATCTTGATTCTGATTTTAGCGAGTCTGTCAATTATACACAAATTGACCCTTATGCGGTCAGTGAAATTTCAGGCGAGTTCCTGACAGATCAATCCATGGTGCGCTGGTTTGGAAGAACTCACTACCTTTCTACCAATAGCGCAAACTATTTCTATTTCACAGCAAGCGGATTCGAAGTGACTTTCTACGGCACCTCACTGCAAGCTGAACTGATCACCGGTGCGAATGCAACAGGAAAAGAACCACATCTCGTGATCTTCCTAGATGGTGAAACCAATCCTCTTGTCGGTACATTGTTGGTGATGGATCAACCTAAAAAAACATATACATTGGTCGATGGACTCGATGAGGGCATTCATACAGTCAGAGTATTGAAAAGAAGCGAATCGATTGATTCATCTACAGCACTATCCCAAATCACAACCGATGGATACTTTATGCCAACAAATCCGTTGAGAGGTCGCAAGATTGAAGTCATTGCTGCATCATCATCAGCGGGATTCGGTAATTTGGCTGCAAACACCAGTGTTGCGAAAACCACACAAAACTCTGATGGACTGCGTGCGTATGCGTATTTGGCATCGAGAATGTTGGATGCAGAAATCAACATTTTCTCAGCCAGTGGTTGGCCATTACTCAAAGGACCCTGGACTGGAACCAACAATATTCCTGCAGCTTATGAATTTGTCAATGTTTATAGTTCAGTCTCATGGAATCATCAGAATTATGTCCCTGATGTCGTCATCATCAATTTAGGAACCAACGATTGGTCCTATATTACGACATTGTCAGGTGCGGCTCGGACACAGGCAATTCTTGATTTTGAAAATGCCTTTGTGGCATTCATCGAACACATTCATGATATTCATCCCAATACAGTCATTGTCATCGCGTATGGTTTGATGAATGAAACCAATATTTATACACCAACACTGAATGCGGTCAACAAAGCAAAAGCAAATTTGCCAGAAGTCAATATCTTCTCCATTCAACTCCCCTCTGTTAATGCGACAGATGGTATTGGTTCATCCAACCATCCGAGTGCAACCACACACATCAAAGCAGGTCAGCAACTGGCAGATGCACTCGCTGTATGGATGGATTGGAATATTGTCAGACCGAATATTTCTTAAAAATCGAGGACAACATGAATCGCATCATTGATCTTCAAATTGAATCTGATCTACTCGTTTGGCATGGCAGAGTGTTGAAAAAAAGTAATGGCATCCACTTCTTTTATACAGGGAGTGGATTTGATGCGAAAATTGAAGGCACATCATTGTGGGTGACTTTTGAAACAGATTATTCGGAAGAAAACAAGCATGGCTATCTGAATTTGACAGTCACGAATGATGAAGTCAACTTGAATGATACATACCAACTCATCAAGGGAAAGTCGACCGTTCAACTGTTTAATCTACCTTATGGAACCTATGAAGTATCCGTCCGTAAACAGAGTGAATCAATGATGACGAGAACAGTCATCACAGAATTATCGACCGATGGAAACTGGTTGAATGTCAACAAGCGTCACCGCCCATCCATCGAATGGATTGGAGACTCGCTCACCTGTGGATATGGAAATCTTGGTGAAAACGAGAACACCCCTTTCGATACCAAAGATGAAGACGGCATGCAATCATTTGCAATACTCGCTTCACAAGGACTCGATATGGATTATGATCTCGTTTCTGTATCAGGCATTGGCGTGTACAAGAGTTTTTATGCCGAAGTCACCATGCCATCGATTTATGAGCAATATGACATCTATGACCGCACACCTTATCCGTTTACAAAGCATCATGATATCATTGTCATTAACCTTGGGACCAATGATCACAGTTATATGAACTTTTTGATGGATCATTCAAGAGTCTTGGAACAAGAAGTTTTTCAAAAGGCTTATCAAGCGTTTGTGACTCGAGTCAAAATGCTGAACCCCTCATCCTTGATCATTTGCATCTCACAAGGAGAAAGACAGTTCAATGTTGATAACCAGATTGAACAGGCTGTAAGAAGTATCAATGATCAGACG
Organism: Acholeplasmataceae bacterium UBA6190; assembly: GCA_002422045.1. Lineage (GTDB taxonomy): Bacteria > Bacillota_I > Bacilli_A > Acholeplasmatales > Acholeplasmataceae > Peloplasma. The sequence continues at coordinate 65,433 of DITG01000068.1, read as the reverse complement.
ATTTTCCACTTGAGACTATCTTCTATACTTCTCGTTGAAGGTATCGGCAGTCAATATCATCCGAAAGTCCTAACACACCGTCGTTGGGCAACAGAAATTCAAACATTCATTCAAAACATCATCTAAAAAAAGGAAACTATGAAAACAACGCTCAATGGCCACTGGCAACTTCTTATCCCACATCTCAATTTGACCATACCTGCTCATGTTCCGGGTTCGGTCTACCTCGATTTGCTTGAATCAAAGCTGATTCCAGATCCCTTCTATAGAACCAATGAATATGAGGTTCGCGAATGGATGAGACATGATTTTATCTATGAACGCTCATTTGATATCAAATTATCAGAAAATGAAATCTATTTGGTGTGTGAGGGTATCGATACGATTGCCAACATATCCATCAACAACATTCATGTGGCAAGAACCATCAACATGCATCTTCGTCATCGTTTTCCAATCAAACATCTATTGAATGAAGGTATAAATACCATACGGGTACACATTCAGTCACCGATAGAATACATCGAAAAAAAGAGAGCAGAATCCACGCACCAGTTGTTTAATGTTTGGGATGCGATGAAGGGATATGTCCATATTCGAAAAGCGCATTCGATGTTCGGATGGGATTGGGGTCCACAACTCCCTGATGCTGGAATCTTTAGAACGATCGAACTTCATGAAACGTCCAACGGGTTCATCGACTATGTCAAAACAGATCAACATCATCATGATGGCAATGTTGAATTGACCTATCAGATCTTTACGCAAGACCAAACCGTTGATGATGTTGAAGTGGTGATTACTGATCCTGACGGTCATGAAATTCACCGGGGTAACCAATCTTTTGGAACACTCAGTATCTCAAATCCAAAGTACTGGTTCCCAGTCGGATATGGCAAACCTTTCCGCTATCAACTGATCGCATACTTGAAACATCAAGGTGAAATATGTGATTCGAAGAAACTCACCATCGGATTAAAAACATCAAGCATCAAACGTGAAAAAGACCAATATGGTGAATCCTTCACCTATGTCCATAACGGTGTCGAACTATTCTTGAAAGGTGCGAACTATATTCCTGAAGATAGCATCAACGGCAGAACCAGTCCAGAAAAGACACGAAAACTTCTGACAGATGCAGTCAAAGCCAATCACAATACCGTCAGAGTATGGGGTGGCGGGCTGTATCCATCCAACGATTTTTATGAGATATGTGATGAGCTCGGTTTGATTGTCTGGCAGGATTTTATGTTTGCGTGTTCATTCTACAACATGGAAGATACAGAATGGGTTCAGTCAGTAGAAATGGAAATCAAAGACAATCTCAAACGATTTGTTCATCATCCATCGATTGGAATCTTATGTGGTAACAACGAAAACGAAACTGCAGCAGTCGATTGGAATATTCCCTCACCAGAAATTTCTAAAAAAATGTATCTTGAGTTATTTGAACATCTCATTCCATCATGGATTGAAGCGCTCGATGTCAAGATTCCTTATTGGCCCTCATCACCTTCATCGGGGGGTAACTTCTACAGACCCAACTTCGATGGCATGGGCGATATGCATTATTGGGGCGTATGGCACAGCAACGAACCGATTGAATACTATCGCAAGGTGTTCCCAAGATTCATGAGTGAGTTTGGGATTCAATCGTTTCCAGACATTGAAACCGTCAAGACGTTCACCGTCCCTAAAGATCATCACATCTACACCAAAGTGATGAAGAGTCATCAGAAAAATCGTACAGCCAATAAAAAGATCATTGCCTATATGAGAAAGATGTTCAAATACCCTGATCGATTTGAAGATATCCTTTACGTGTCACAACTCATCCAGGCAGAAGGTGTCAGATATGGCGTTGAACACTTTAGAAGACATTATGGCAGAACCATGGGCAGCATCTACTGGCAATTAAACGATTGCTGGCCGGTTGCATCTTGGTCTTCAATTGATTATTTAGGCAGATGGAAAGCTTTGCATTACCATTCCAAGAAGTTTCATCAGCCAGTCTTGTTATCGATTGAAGAAAACAAACGTTCAATGAAAGCAAACATCGTGATCACCAATGATACCGCATCCGATATCAAAGGCACACTAGAATGGGTTTATGAGACGTTAGACGGTCAAGTGATTGCAAGAGATACGATAGAAAGCAATGCTTTCAAGCGTGCCGCTACCCATCAACTATCGATCAATCTCTATCCACACAGAGCATTAAAAAAACAAGCGATACTCTATGTTTCGTTCAAGGATGAACAAGGGCAACTCATTTCAAACATGACAGCATTTGTTCAAGATAAAGACCTAGAATTGAAAAATGATGGCATCAATGTATCTGTTAACACTCACGAAGGTATTGCATCCATTCACTTGAAATCGCCATCTGTCAAACGTTTTGTCCAATTAAAGTATCAAGATCATGTATTTTCAGACAACTATGTTCACCTTCGTGCACATCAAGAAATGATCATCACATTCGAAACCGAAGATGATTCAAAACAAATCATGAAAGATCTATTCGTCAGAAGTCTCGTTGAAACATACCTATAAAGGAAAGTGATGCTATGAAAGAAAAAATCAATATGGGCAAAATTGCCGATATGTTCAATGTCAGTATCGTGACAGTCTCCAAAGCTTTAAACGATAAAGACGGTGTCGGTGAAGAACTCAGAGAAAAAATCAAGAAAACAGCAGAAGACTTGGGCTATCGAACCAACAATGCAGCCAAAAGTCTGAAGACTCAAAAAGTCTATAACGTGGGTATTTTGATTGCCAATCGCTATGTGGATTCTCAGGAAGCCTATTACTTTTCGGTATGCGGTGAAATCATCAAGAAATTGATGGTCCTAGAATATTCAGGTATTATGGAAATCTTGATGCCTGAAGATGAAAAAGACTTGAAGTTGCCAAGAATGTTTTTGGAACGTAAGGTCGATGGCATCATTGTCTTAGGTCAGTTGGAAGAAGCGTATTTGAGAAAACTCGAGAATATCGATATTCCAATGATCTATTTCGATTTCTATGTCAATTATTCCATGATTGATTCCATCATCACCGATAACTTTTTCTCAAGCTATCAACTGACAGTCAACCTCATTGAAAAAGGACATAAGCACATTGGTTTTGTGGGTAATATCTATTCAACTTCTTCGATACAAGACCGTTTTCTAGGTTATTACAAGGCACTCCTTGAAAATCAGATTCCCATCAATTTCGAATATATCGTTAGCGATAGAGATGGTTTGGGTAAGTTGATTGATTTGAAACTTCCCAAACATATGCCAACCGCATTTGTCGCAAACTGTGACCAAGTGGCCTATAAACTGATCAATACCCTAAAGGCTCAAAATCATCAGGTTCCAGATGATATCTCAGTGGTCAGTTTTGACAATACCATCTACTCCACCATTGCACAGCCGATGATCACGACTGTCGATAACAATGTTGAAGAAATGGTTCAAGCAGCAACCAAAATCATCATTAAAAAGATTAATAATCCAGGTAAGACTTATGGCAGAGTGCTGATCAAAGGCAACATCATATCACGCGACTCCAGTAAAAACATTTAAGGAGATCATCTATGTTAGGACTCGAGAAACATCTCAAAGCGGTCATCATCCCTTTTTGGCAATCACTTAAGGATCATGAACACGGCGGATACTACGGTTTTGTAGACCATCAACTGAATATTGACCGATTTGCAGACAAATCTTTAGTCTCAACTTCCAGATATCTTTATGCATTCAGCATCTTTTATGCATATCTTAAGGATGAATCTTACTTAGCGCATGCCAGACATAGTCTGGCGATGCTACTCAAGTTTAAAGATGAACTCAATGGGGGATTTCACTGGATGCTTGGCTATGATGGCCGTGTGAAGTCATCTGTCAAGCACGTGTATGGACATGCATTTGCCATCTATGCACTGTCTGCATATTACCAGGCAACCCATGATAGCTCCGCACTGGATCTTGCCTTATCATCCTTTGAACTGATCGAAAAGCATGCACATCAAGGCACATTTCGATATCATGAAGAATTCACACATGACTGGCACCCCAAAGATAACGAGTTATTGTCAGCCCATGGAGAAGATCATCCATATACAACCAATACATTATTGCATCTGATGGAAGCTTATACCGGTTTATTTCAAGCAAGCGGTATACCCATCATCAAAATGAGAGTTCAAGAATTCATTACAGGCTTCAAAGAAGTCTTATATTGCAAGAAAGACCGTCTATTTCATCTTTATCTGGATTTCCAAGGCAATGTTGTACCCATCGGACAGTCTTATGGACATGACATTGAAGCATGCTGGCTCTTGGATGAAGCAATGCTTGGCATTGATTCTAAGGATCCAGAGATGAATCAGATATTGCTCGATGTCGAACAAGCCGTATATGAACGATCGATGACACAAGAAGGCATGATTTCAGAAATCATCAAAGGTCACATCAATAGCGAACGCATCTGGTGGATTCAAGCAGAAGCGATGGTTGGTTTCATGAATCATTATGAAAAGACCGGTGATCTGAAGTATTTACAAGCCATTCACAGTCTTTATACATTCACCATGAAGACACTCTATGATGGTAGACCTGGTAGCGAATGGCTCTGGGGTGTCGATTGCAACATGAAACCCATTGCCTCAAGAGGTTATGCCGGACCTTGGAAAGCTCCCTATCATAATGGCAGAGCCATGATTGAATTATTGAAACGAGGACTCAAATGATGATTCATCCACAATATAATCTCTTCAAAGAAAAACAAGAACAACTGATCAATCAACCGAACGCAATCGATCAACATCAAGTCAACAACATCTATGATCGTTATGTCAATCCTATTCTAACGAGACATCACGTCCCAATCGAATGGCGATTTGACCTGAATCAGGAAACCAATCCCTATTTCATGGAACGTCTGATGGTCAATGCTGTTTTCAATGCTGGAGCCATCTACTTCAATGACAAGTTTTATCTGGTGGTCAGACTTGAAGGTGCGGATCGCAAATCGATTTTTGCTTTGGCATCATCACCAACAGGTATTGATCACTTCAGATTCGAGCGCTTGATAGAATGGGATGATTTGGATCCACAAGAAACCAATCGTTATGACATGAGATTGGTGAAGCATGAAGATGGTTACATCTACGGTCTCTATTGTGCAGAGAAAAAAGACTTATCAGTCAATGATACGTCATCTGCACTTGCCGATGTGGGATTGGTGAGAACGGCCGATCTGGTCACATGGACAAAACTTCCCAACTTGAAAACAAAAGCGTCTCAGCAACGCAATGTCGTCCTACACCCAGAATTCATCGATGGACACTATGGATTCTACACCAGACCACAGGATGGTTTCATCGATGTGGGATCTGGCGGTGGCATCGCATTTGGCTTATCCCGTGATATGAATAACCCGAAAATCGATGTTGAAAAAGTCGTATCAGGCAGAAAATATCATACGGTCTATGAATACAAAAATGGACAAGGCCCAACACCGATCAAGACAGAAAAAGGCTGGCTACATTTGGCACACGGTGTCAGAAATACTGCAGATGGATTAAGATATGTCTTATATATGTTTGCAACAGATTTAAAAGATCCAACTCAGGTGATTGCAAAACCCAGTGGATACTTCATCGCTCCTTATGGTGCTGAACGCACAGGGGATGTTTCCAATGTTGTTTTCTCAAACGGCTGGGTGACAAAAGATCAAGAGGTCTTCATTTACTATGCATCCTCAGATACGAGACTGCATGTTGCGACTTCTACGATTTCAAAACTTGTGGATTACGTGTTCAACACACCACAGGAAGTCTACCGCTCACAAGATTCAACCGAACAACGTCAACAACTGATCAAACAAAATCAGATTTTAAAGGAGAACACAACACATGTCAAAAATCATCGCTAAACCCATTGTCTCCATGCCTTGGGAAGATCAGCCGAAAGATCATATCGCACCTGTGTGGAGATACTCGAATAATCCCATCATCAAACGTAATCCAGTTCCAGGGATTGCAAGAATCTTTAATAGCGCTGTTGTGCCGTATCAAGGTGCTTTCATCGGCGTGTTTCGTGCAGAAACAACGGAAACACTGCCTCATTTGAGAATGGGCAGAAGCTTAGATGGCATCACTTGGGATATTGACCATGAACCCATCAAGTTCATCGATGAACAAGGAAAACCATGGCAACCCTATTATGCTTACGATCCTCGACTGATTGAAATCGAAGGGGTCTACTACATCGTTTGGTGTACTGATTTTCATGGTCCAACCATCGGTTTAGCCAAGACAACTGACTTCAAGACATTCGTCAGACTTGAAAATCCATTCATTCCCTACAATCGAAATGGTGTCCTTTTCCCTCGTAAAATCAATGGAAACTTCGTGATCTTAAGCAGAGCTTCCGACAATGGTCATACACCTTTTGGTGATATCTTTCTATCTGAAAGTCCAGATTTGAACTATTGGGGCAAACATCGACATGTCATGGCAAGAGGTGGCAGAGGTTGGTGGCAAGGACTTAAAATCGGTGGTGGTCCCGCTCCGATTGAAACCGATGAAGGTTGGCTTCTGATCTATCATGGTGTCGCCAACACATGCAACGGTTATGTCTATAGCATGGGTATTGCACTACTCGATTTGAATGAACCTTCCAAGGTCTTATATCGTGCATCCTCTTATATCTTGACACCTGAAACCAGTTATGAAGAAACCGGATTCGTTCCAAACGTCGTCTTCCCCTGTGCGACCATCGTTGATCCGAAAACAGGACGCATCGCAATTTATTATGGTGCAGCAGATTCTTATGTCGCATTGGCGTTTACGACAGTGGATACACTGATTCAATATGCGAAGGACCACCATGAAAAGGTGGGTAATGATGATGAGATTGGACGTTAGCATGCGTAAACTCATCATTTCAACCCTGTTGATTTTTGGACTGATCTTCCTCAGTTCATGTGAAAATGAAGAAACACCCATACCGACGGAGGTAACCCCCATGAGTGTCTTTGACGCCGTTAACTTAATCACGACAGAGCCAAAGGCCTATGAAAAAGTCGAATTCATGCTCCATGAAGGAGAATTGATGCTTTCAACTTTGGGAAATCCCTTTGACTACAGATATCTTCACGTACAAGGTGTGTTTGTCGCACCTTCCGGAGATACAAAGAAAATACCTGCATTCTGGTATCAGGATTATGAAATTGTCCTCAATACCAACTGGACCTCACCTCCATCAGGCATTTCAGGCGCAGCATCGACAAATCCTGATGAGCCACAAGGTCTTGAAATGGTGAACTACATCGGTGATCCACATTACCGGTTGAGATATTTGCCAACAGAAGCAGGACTACACACATATTATGTTGAAGTCTATCAAGAGGGTGCAGTCGTACAAGCACTTCAGGGAACCTTCAGTGTTTCAGAAGGTACCAGAGAGTATCGTGGTGTGATTTCCGTTGAACAGACACACAAGCGGAACTTTGTCTTCGAAGATGGCAAGACATTCATCCCAGTGGGCCAGAATCTCGGATGGTACACATCATCGACCAGACAGACTGAAGACTATCGTGTATGGTTTTCCAAGATGAATGAGAATCACGCGAATTTTGCACGTGTCTGGATGGCCACATGGGGCTTTGCACTCCATTGGGGGACAGCTCATGATGATTTCACTTCAAGACAGAATGCTGCTGCACGATTGGATAAGATGATCGATCTCGCTGCAGAACACGATATCTACATCATGCTAGCGTTACTCAATCATGGACAATTCTCAGCAGTCACTAACCCTCAGTGGGCTAATAATCCTTGGAACAAAGCCAAAGGAGGACCACTCGACTATCCTTCACAGTTCTTTACCAGTTTTGAAGCCAAAGAAACCTATAAACAACAATTGCTCTACATTTTAGGTCGATATGGCTATTCAACGAACCTCATGGCTTGGGAGTTATTCAACGAAGTCGATTGGACAGATAATTTTAACTCAACAGCAGTGTATGTTTGGCATACCGAGATGAGTGATTTCATCAAAGAACATGATGCCTATGGTCGTATGGTAACCACCAGTTACAAGCAAGATACTGGCGGTGTCTATGCATCAAGCAAAATCGATTTTGTCAATCCTCATAATTATGGTTATTCCAATAAGAGCATCATGGTGCACGCGACACCTGTCATCAACAATCTCTTCAACATGTATCAAAAGCCAGTCTTGTATTCTGAAATCGGCATCAACTGGCAAAGTGGAACTGCAACCGGTCAAGTTGATCCCACAGGTATCAGTTTGAAACAAGCACAATGGACAGGCATCATGGGTGGCGGTGCAGGTGCTGCGATGAACTGGTGGTGGGATAGCTGGGTACATCCTAGAAATCTTTATTATCGTTTTGAAGGCATCGGTAAATTCTCTGCCGAAATGGATATGGTTGGCACGACTTATAATCGGTTGAATGTCTTAAGTGGTGTGAGTGTCGCAGGCGGACAATCCGCAATCCTAGGCTATCGGATTGATTCCAGAGTTTATGGCTATATCTATGACACCACATGGCGTTATGATCAGACCAACACGCTCGTTAAAACAGTGAACGTCACGATTCCTCTGATGAGTGGTAGTTATCAACTTCGCATTTTCAATACGGACACCGGTGAAGTGATTCAAACATCTTCATTGATCAGCAACGGATCTGTTTCGTTCCAAGTCCAAGTCAAGGACGATATTGCATTCATCATTTTAGGAGGAAATTCATGAAATTCATCAAATCGGATGCCAATCCGATCATCAAGCCCAATCCAGACAATGCATGGGAAAGCTTAGTCACTTGCAATCCTGGTGCATGGTATGAAAATGGTACATTCTATTTGCTTTACAGAGGTGCAGGACACGATGAAGCTCATCTCATTCACTTGGGATTGGCAACCAGTCAAGATGGCATTCACTTCACAAGATATGAAAACAACCCTGTCATGTCACCGACACCGGAAGGTTTCGATGCCGGATGTGTCGAGGATCCGAGAATTGTCAAATTCGATGATTTGTTCTATGTAACCTATGCATACCGTCCTTTTCCTCCCGGACAATACTGGCTCAAGAAACATCATGATCATGGATGGCCAATGGGACATCACACACCCAAAGGTCTTTGGGAAAACACGACAAATACCGGTCTTGCGATATCTAAGGATTTGAAGTCATTCAAGAAACTCGGCAGAATCACACAGCATCAGATAGACAATCGTGATGTCATCTTATTCCCAGAAAAGATCAACGGTAAATTTGTGATGTTGCATCGCCCCGTTCAATGGACTGGAAAAGAGTATGGTACTGATGTGCCTTCCATCTGGTTGGCGTATTCGGATGACATGATGTCATGGAAAGACGATGTCTTACTTGCGAAACCCGAATTTGATTGGGAATCAAAAAAGATTGGCGGATCAACACCACCTTTGAAGACCGATGCAGGATGGCTTGTCATCTATCACGGCGTGAGTAAGACTGATGAACAATACCGTGTTGGTGTAATGCTCCTGGATCTAAACGATCCTCGTATCATCATCGCACGCTCATCAGCGTTTCTCATGGAACCAGAACATCCTTATGAAACTGATGGTTACTATACCGGATGTGTTTTCCCGACAGGTAATGTGATTGTTGGCGATACGCTTTACATGTATTATGGCGGAGCTGATCGCTTTGTCTGTGTTGCAACCATTTCAGTTTCAGAATTGATTCGCGAATTACTGAATGAAAAAAAATAAAGTGAGGTAAACCTTGTGAGAAAAATCGTTATTCTATTCAGTGTTGTATTTCTACTTGTAGCACTTGCTGCATGCAAGCCAGGTGAAAAGACAGAAGATCCGACCAAGACGCCTGAACCTTCAGATGAATTTTGGGATGAGGATGGTAATGGCATTCCAGACTGGCAAGAACAAGAAATCACGTTAAAGTATGCCACATGGCAATATACACAACCTGATATGATCACCATTGATGTCCTGATGGCAGAAGCATTCATGGAAAAATACCCGAACATCACGGTTGAGATGCAAGTTGTCTCCGAGTGGTACGATTGGGATACTGCATTTTTAGGTCTACTTGAAGCGAGCAACTTACCGGATGTGTTCCTCATTCAAAGACTTGGTTCATTCCTGCCATTCAATATGCTGGCAGATATCACAGAAATGTATGAGAAAGACCCATCGACTGAATACATTTTCCCATCGGTCAAAGACCTTGGTATGTATGCAGACAAACGATTTGCAATTCCGACATTCATTTATCCAACCGTATGGTTTGTCAACTTGGATCTACTCGATCGTGCAGGTATCAACAAACCAGCATACGATTGGACCTATGCACAGATGGAATCCATTGCACGTGCGACAACCAATCCGACACGTCGCGAGTTTGGTATGTCAGGTTGTAATGCCTACTCACGTATTTATCCGAAAGTTTTGAAGATGCAAGAAAACATTGACATAGGAACTTCATGGTATGCATATTCCTATGATGGACAACGGTTTAATTTTGATGATCCTGCCATGCAAAATGGTGCAAACAAGATGAATGAATCCATTCAACAAGGTTATTGCAAACCAGGCTTTTCTGCAGAAGAACTGACAGAATGGTATGCAGATCCAACCTTTGTTCCGACATATGGTGGCAAGGTTGCCATTTGGCCGGAAGCGTCATGGTCTGCTAAAGATTATTTCGATTCATTCACATTTGACTGGGATGCATATCCAGGTCCAGGTGGCGTCACAGGCGGTAACACAGATATCGCAGGGATCTCATCACTATCACCCAATAAGAAAGCAGCTTACCAGTTGCTCAAGTGGATGAGTTTCGGTGAAGATGGCTTACTGAAGCGTTTTGAAATCTATGAAGATGTTGGAACTGAACTTTTTCAACAAGGCAATAACTTCCCATATCCAACCGTTGATTATGGTATTGACGGCCAAGGTGTCAATAAAGTTTGGGCAGCTATTCCTTATGGTTCGGTTGCTCCAGGATTTGTAGCGCCAGAATTCATTGAAGGTTTGAGAAACGGCGCATTCTGGGCGAACAAAGAAGTCATCGGATGGGATGCTGTCGATGCAGCAACCGGTCCATATTTTGCAGAGATTATGAATGGCACCAATACATATGCCGCACTCAAAGACATGATTCAAGCTGCGGCAGAACAAGCACTCGCCGAGGCGAAACAAGCCATGAGGGACATGCTTGGATTCTAAGAGTTTTTACTTGAGGTGATTCGATGAAAAAAGTACTGATGATGTTGATTGTGATGCTTTTCGGATTCTATGTCGCAGAGCATAACTTCACAGTTTCTGCTGATGACCAGGACTGGGTTTTTGACCTGGGACAATTCAGAAACAGTGCGTATCACCGAACACTGAACCGTTGGAAATTAAGCAATGAACTCTATGAAGGCTCTGATATCATCATCCCTATTGAGGATCAGGCAATATCTAATCCTCATCTGAATTTTGATGATGAAACAGTGCTCGTCCTGAAAAGAGAAAAAATCCTTTATCAAATCAATGTCGAAGCAGCGGGTCTATATCATATCCGTCTCGATTTCGCAGTGGAATCTTCATTTTCGACCGCACCTACCGTCACACTCAGAATCAATGACGAAATCCCATTTAATGAGATGTCTCAACATGGTTTGGGTGTGCTGTGGGAATTGATTCCGCGTGAAGCTGACAAACGATACAACCGTTTTGGTAACGAATTATTGCCTTACATAGAATCAGTGACAGGTCTTTACCGATATGCGTTATCGGATAACAACGGCAGATACACCGAAGCTTTCTATTTCGAACTTGAAGAAGGACCAAATGAACTTGAGTTTGAAGCGATCAATCAGAACATTCGTTTTGGTGATCTCGCACTCTTTGGAAAAAAAGATGTCATGGACTATCAAACCTATGCCAATCAATATCAAAATCAATTGAGAAGTGATGATCTGATTCGAATCGAAGGTCAAGACATCAAGACAAAAAACGATATTGAGATCAAGCCTTCTTATTTCAAGGGACCCTCAATGTCACCATCTTCTTATCGAACCAATGTCTTGAATATCTTAGATGGAAATTCCATGGTCAGAAGTGGTATGGCTGTCGATTATCAGTTTGATGTCGAAACCACAGGCCTCTACCAAATCAGTTTCAAATATCTGCAAAGATCGATGGTTGGCATGAGCAGTGCGAGACGCATATCCATCAATGGAAATGTACCATTTGAAGAGTTGAATGTCTATCTATTTCCTTATGTAGACAGATGGACGAATCATACGTTAGGCAATGACGAAGGCGAATTCTGGTTTTATCTGGAAGCCGGTACGCATACATTATCCATGGAAGTCACCAGAGCACATCTCACGAATGACATCGATAGACTCGCAACAGTGATGGATGGAATTAACAGCCTAGGGTTCGCGATTGCGCAAATCACAGGCAATTCCAACGATCCACTGATTGATTGGAACATTTTGAGATACTTACCGAACATCCAAGAAACGCTCATCGGGTATGCTGATGTTTTGGATGAAATCTATGACACAGTCAATCAAATGACACCAACCAGCAGAAGAGCTTCAGCAATTTCAACGCTTGAAATTGCCAGCAAACAACTGAGAAGACTGGCAAGATTTCCGAACAGAATTCCAAATAAACTGACAGAACTTAATGTTGGTAGTGGCTCAGCGTATCAATTGATTGGAGTTGCAGTTAACCAGATGAACATCCAACCGATGGACATCGACTTGATTCATATCTACGGTGAAGATATCACATTGCCGAGAGCACACCCAAACATATTCAGACGCATGTTTTTTTCCGTCTCTTCATTTTTCTATTCATTCTTTGATGACAGATACAAACTGACATCTGATCCCAATGACGATGTCTTAGAAGTATGGATTGGCCAATCCAGTCTGTTTTTGGACATCATGCAAAACATGATCGATGATGAATTTACACGTGACACAGGCATTGATGTCAGATTATCCATCTTACCCTCCACACAGCGTATCATCTTAAACAATGCGACAGGTACAAATCCTGATGTTGTCTTGAGTATCGACTCATGGGAGCCTTATCAGTATGCGTTGCGTGGCATGCTGGCTGATCTTTCAACCTTTGATGGATTTGCAGAAATGGTCGAACCTTATCATGCCAATGGATTCACACCGATGATTTTTGAAGAGGGAGTCTATGGCATTCCTGAAACACAAGGCATTTACATGCTCTTTTATAGAAGCGATATTCTCAGTTTCCTAGGACTCAATCCACCGGATACATGGGAAGACATTATTGCGATGCTTCCGATTCTTCAAAGTTATCAAATGAACTTTTTCCATCCGCTTGGTGGAGATGGTGCATACAAGGGTTTTGGCCTCACATCGCCATTTATCTATCAGTTTGGTGGAGAAATCTACACGGGCAGTGGCATGACAACGACGTTAAATCAAGAAGCTGTCATTCAAGCGATCACGTTCATGACTGATATTTTCAATGTCTACAATTTGCCTCAGCAAGTACCTTCGTTCTTCGAGCATTTCAGAAGTGGCTCATTGCCTGTTGGGATTGCAACAGTGGATATGTATTTACAATTGAAATACGCAGCGCCAGAACTTCAAGGACAATGGGGTATGCTTCCGATTCCTGGCATCTATGATGATACACTCGGTGAAGTTGCACGATGGGCGCCTACTTATGGTAAGGCGAGCATCCTCTTTGAAGCCTCTCAAATGAAAGAAGAAGGCTTTGAATTGATTCAATGGTGGAACCAAGCGGATACACAGATGAGATTTCTAGAAACCGTGAAAATGGTTCTTGGAGAACGTTATTTGTTCTTGCCCGCAAATCTGGATGCATTAGAAAGTTCCATTTGGGATGATGATGTCAAATCCATCAGTTTAGAACAAGCCAGATGGTCCAGAATACCGGCGATTACGCCAGGTTCTTATATTGTCGAGCGTGAGCTAACCAATATTTGGAACAAGATTGTCATCGATCAAGTCAATCCAAGAGTGGCCATTGATCAGTCCATTCCCCGTATCAATAGAGAATTGATGCGGAAATATGAAGAATTTGGATACTACAAAGGAGGTGTGATGATCCGTGAGTACACCGTTCCACGAAACGACAACATCCATCAGTGGATCCCGTAAAAAGTCGTTCAATACGTCATTCCTTTTCATCCTGCCTTACTTGATCTTTTTCATGCTTTTTGTTGTCCTCTTGATCGTCATCGCAATGTTCTTGTCGTTTACGTATTATGATACTGTCAATTTCCCATCCTTGATCGGACTGAGAAACTACATCAATCTGCTGACTCAGGATACGGATTTTATGCAATACGCATTGCCAACAACCATTCAATATGCACTCATCATCGGTCCAGGAGGATATGCACTTTCATTCTTGCTTGCATGGATCCTTGCACAAATCCCTCATAAGGTGAGAACGGTAAGTGCCATCATCATTTATTCGCCTGCACTCACTTCAGGTGTCTTGATGACTGTCGTTTGGAGAGTCTTGTTCTCTGGAGATAACAGAGGATATTTGAATAATCTGCTACTCAATTTAGGTGTCATCAACACACCAGTTCAATGGCTCCAAGATCCTTCCATGATTATGACCATCATGTTATTTGTCGGTCTCTGGTCATCCATGGGGATTGGATTCTTAGCGATGCTATCGGGCATCTTGAATGTGAACAAAGAAATCTATGAAGCAGCATACATTGATGGACTCAAAAACAGATGGCAAGAAATTTTTTACATCACCATTCCTTCGATGAAGCCTCAGATGCTTTTCGGAGCTGTCATGGCGATTGTTTCGACATTCAATGCTGCAGGGATCGCATCTGCACTCACCTTATCATTTCCGCCACCTCAAATGGCAGGTTGGCTCATCGTCGATCATATGAATGATTATGGTTTTGCACGATTCGAGATGGGTTATGCGAGTGCGATATCCGTCATGCTGTTGATCCTTGTGCTCTTTTTCTCAAGAATCGCACACAAACTTTTCGGAGGTGAAAAAGAATGAAGCCGAAGAAAAGAAAGACGTCCTATTTTGGTGCGATGATTAATCCCGATCATTTTCACAAGAGTCAGATCAAGTTCTATATTATTTTGGTACCACTCTTATTGTTGATGGCATCTCCGATTGTCTTTATCTTAAATCATGCATTTAAGCCTCTGGATGAACTCTATGCTTATCCGCCCAGATTTTTTGCTACACGATTCACTTTTGACAACTTCAGACAACTGATTGCAGCAACCGAACAAACGGGTATTCCCTTTGGCAGATACTTCTTTAACAGTGTGCTTTCGGCATCTTCTGTCATTATCTTAAGTCTGCTCCTTGCATCGCTTGCGGCGTATGCATTCTCATTTTTGGATTTTAAACTGAAAAAATGGATCTTTGCAGCCAATCAGGTTGCCATCATGTTCGTTGCTGTTGCCGTCGCTGTTCCTCGTTATATCATGATGAATACATTAGGCGTGACGAATTCTTTCCTTGCACACATTGTCCCGCTCATTGCAATGCCTGTCGGTGTTTTTTTGGTCAAACAGTTCATGGATCAGATTCCAAGAGAACTCTATGATGCAGCACGCATCGATGGGGCAAACAAGTTTCAAATTTATCGCATGATTGTCTTACCACTCGTCAAACCAGCACTTGCAACCATTGCAATTCTTGCATTCCAGAGCGCATGGAACAACACGGAGACTTCATCCTTATTCATATCCGATGAAACCTTAAAGACACTACCCTATTACTTCAGCACACTCACACTTGGAACGAGCAGTATTGCCGCTCAAGGGATATCAGCAGCAGCTTCCCTGATCATTTTTGTTCCAAACATCATATTATTCATCATCCTACAGAAAAATGTCATGAATACCATGGCACATTCGGGGTTAAAGTGATGAAAAAATTATACATTACCCTATTCATCTGCATTCTAGTGATGCTGCTGCCAACATTAGAACTGAATGCTCAAGCACCATTCATTACCCGTTCACCGAATCGTTATGGTGAATATGTATTGACTCAAGATGCCTATGAACCCGTTGGAGAAATCAGATCATTTGGCAATCAAGACACCATGCTTGAACCTAAAGATATGTTCATTGACGACATGGATTTTCTCTATGTTCTCGATTCAGGCAAAAAAAGAGTGCTCGTTTTTGATGATACTTATGAATTTGTGACATCCTTTGGCGAGGACCTTCTGGTGAGACCTCTTGGCATCTTTGTCAGAAATGGACTGGTGTATATCGCTGATTACGGACTACCAGAAGATACAACCAGTGGCAGAATTCACGTCTATCATTTTGATCACCAGACATCGGATGTCACCCATCAGGTTTCTCATGCAAGACCAACAGGACCCGTTTTGGAAATCAACCAGTTTGTCTATCGTCCTCAAAAAATCGCTGTTGATCTGAACCACACGATGTATGTCGTATCCGAAGGATCATATCACGGTGTACTCATCATCAATGAAACCAATCGATTTTTAAGTTTCTTCGCACCCAACCGAGTACAAGGTGACTTGATGGATCGAGTGATTCAAATCCTCTATGGCAATAATGAAGACGCAACAGTTACAAAAAAGATTCCACCCGCTCCAACATCTGTCTTTTTAGACGATTCAGGATATGTTTATACGGTGACACAAACAACGATCACCGGTAATCGTGGTGACACACTCAAAAAAGTCAACAATGGCGGGATTAACTTTTTCCCAGAAAACATGATGACATCGGCTGACTTTCAATCGATTGGTGTCGGATTGGTCGACAATATTTACGCGATGACGCGTTCAGGATTCATTTATGAATATGATCGTGAAGGTAACTTGCTGTTCATTTTTGCAGGACCTAGTCAAGGTGTCGATCAGATTGGCCTGTTTCAAAGTGCTTCAGCCATTGCAATCAACAGTCAAGGCGACTTGATTGTCGCTGATGAAGTCACCAATAACTTGCACATCTTCAAGCCAACACGTTTCGCTTCGGTCGTCCACGAAGCTTTAGGTTTGTACAATCAAGGCAAATATACCGAAAGTGAAGCGTTATGGGAAGAAGTGCTTCGTTACAATGCACTCTTTGATCTCGCCCACAAAGGCATCGGATTATCGTACATGATGCAAGGACGTTTTGAAGAAGCGATGGAGAAATTCGAGATTGCCAATGCCAAAGCAGAATATTCACTGGCCTTCTGGGAAGTCAGAAACACTTGGTTACTCGACTTTGCCGGATACATCATGATTGGACTAGTTGCAATCTATGTCTTGGCATATGGACTTTCAAAACAAGGGGTGCGTCTGTTAAGTGAAGGTAAGGTTGGACAATTGATCCGTCGCGTCAAGCAAATCAAAACACTTAAAGAACTTGCCTTCATGACCTATTTCATTAAAAATCCTGCAGATGCAGTTTATGAAGTCAGATCACACAAGCGAGTATCCGTATCTTCAGGATTCATCTATCTGTTGTTGCTGATTGCCATTTATATGACCCATCTGTTATTGACTGGATTGTTATTTACCCCAGTGGTCATCGAACGGACGGTTTTCATTGAAGAACTGTTCAAAGTGCTTGTGCCCTTTGTCACATTTGTTCTAGGCAATTATTTGGTGTCATCGCTGATGGAAGGCGAAGGCACGCTCAAATCCATATTCATCAACGTGTTAGGCAGTTTGATTCCTGTTGTTGTGATTTTGCCGATCATGATCATTTTATCCAACGTACTGACCTACAACGAATCTTTCATTTATCAGTTTGGCTTATCCATCATGGTGGCGTGGTCTGCTGTCTTACTGTTTTTCATCATTAAGGACACACATAATTATTCTGTGAAAGAAACCATTTATAATTTCATCATGACAGTACTGATGATGATTGTCATGATCATCATCGCAATCATGGTCTACATGATGATCATGCAAGTGGTCGAATTCATATTCGATTTGTTCAAGGAGGTGATCATCAGTGTTTAAACTGAAAGTATTGATTCTCTTAAGTCTCACAGTGATGGTATCTTCTTGGATGATTGTTCAGGCAAGTCAAGTACATACATACAGCTTAAGATCAGCACCAAGCTATACCCTGGATGGCAATACTGAACGCTTTGGTGAAACCGAAGATACCAGAACAGTCAGTCAGAGTTACACACTGGATGATCTTGATGAAATGAATTTCGACTTCATCGCGTCATCAGGCGATTTATCACTATATCTGAACCGGACAATCTTCAACATTGCTGTCTATGATTCGCGCAGCGAGTACATCTGGTTTGGTTATTATCCTTCTTATAAAACAAAAGGCTATACAGCAAGTGTCAGACAGTTCATTGAGTCTGGTATCACTATCGATTACTTTGATTCGGCATCACTCAATGAAGCCAGAATGTCACTATCAAATATCAATGGTGGAGCAACATTGACATATCAGATCAAAACGGGTGGATTTGACGTTGCCATTGATTTCACGAAACTTGGCATTTCATTTTCCGTTTCAGTGTCCATCGAAGATGATCAACTCTTTGTATCGATTCCACACGAATCCATCGTTGAAGTACCCTACAAGACCGCTGCAATGAAGTTTGCAAAAGAATACAAATTGCATACGGTATTGGTCTTCCCTTATTTTGGCAGTGAAAACTATGAGATCAATGGATATGCCATGGTTCCTGATGGTTCTGGCGCATTGATCAGATACAAAGACACGCCGTATGCTTCCGCATATGTCAGACGCATCTATGGTAGAGATACTGGTATTCAAAGTGAAATCACCTCATCTGGACACCTCAAGGAAGAAGCCAATCTCTCACTCCCGGTCTTTGGTATCAATCATGGATATCAGCAAGCAGCGTTTCTCGCTGAATTGACTTCTGGTTATGGTGCTGCTGAGTTGCATAGTTATCCTTATCGTTATAACAATATCGATATCAACACGACGTTCTTTGCTTATAAATTAAGAGACCGTTCACTGATCAGACTCTCTGGCGGATCGACATCGACGATTCCATTCATCAATAAAGATCCCTATCCTTCAGATTACGCCATGACCTATTCGTTTTTGGCGGATCAGGATGCAAGCTATGCAGGGATGGCAAATCGTTACAGAGAAAATATGAATTTAAGTCAAACCGTTGAATCTCCTTCATGGATTCACTTGGATGTGATTGGTTTGGATAACAAACCTTCATTGCTGGGTGAAAGAACGGTTAAGCTGACGACCTACAAGCAGTTATCCAACATGATCGAAGCGTTATCTCTATCGATTGATCGAATGCTCATCTCGTATCGCAGTTTCAACCGAGGGGGTATGTTTAAACCGAATGCACTCGACTTTTCCATCTCTGGAGCCCTCGGAGGCAGAAGTGATTGGAATAAGCTGATGAGCACGGTTCAGTCCAGTGATGACATCATCTTAGCGCTTTATCATAACCCAATGGCAACCGCTGAACCCAAAGCATTTCAATCCAGTTTGAGAAGAACCTCACTCGACATGCTCAGTGCACCTATTGAAAGTTCAAGACAGCCAAGAGGGCAATACNNTCAGCGGTAGGTGAGTTGAGTTTCAGTTATCAAAGTGGTAACCGCACAGTGTATAGAGAACAGATGATCGAAGAAGTGATACTTGAACTCGAAGCGCTTTCTGCGTATCATTTGGGTCTTGCACGTCCTTCAGCCTATGCACTACCCTATATCGACAGATATTTCCAGATGTATCATCAATCCAACATGTATGCTTATATGACAGATTCAATTCCCTTTGTATCCATGGTGCTCGCAGGACATGTTGAACTGTTCAGTTCACATCTGAACTATGCAAGCAACCTAGACATCATGACTCTGAAATTGATCGAATATGGCATGCGTCCAAGTTTCATCATCACAGCTGCTGAAGGTCATGAACTTAGATATACCCATTATGAGTATTTATTTACCACAGAATATGCGTTATGGAAAGATCAGATGATCGAGACATCGAGCAAAATTGATCACATTTTAAGTGCAGTCAGTGGTGCTCACATGATTGCTCATCGATATGTTGAAGAAGGCGTGGTTGAAGTTATCTACTCCAATGGAAAACTTGTGACGATCAACTATAACAGAACACCATACACAACGGTAAATCTCTTGGTAGAGCCAATGAGTGCTCGTGTATCGGAGGTGAATCCATGAGAAAACTCTTTGATTCACTCAAGTCATTCATCACGCGTTTCATGGATCATTATGATCGAAAAGTCAGACCAAAAATAGATCAGATTCTAACCAAGATCGCTTACTACACAGGCATTGCGTATCTGAACCGAAAATATCAGCACTTGTCACATCGGAAACGTCATGCCATTACAGGATTACTGTTTGTTTCCCCATGGCTCATTGGGTTATATTTCTTTGGGCTCAGACCCTTATTGTCATCCATTCGCATGAGTCTGGCCAATCAAGCCCAATACATCATCAATCCGGAAGGAACAGCAGTCATCTTTGTTGTCAACGGTTGGACAACAAGACATTTCACATCCTTGTTTCAAAATCAGCCAGGTCATGTTGCAACCATCATCTCAGTCTTTTCAGATATTGCACTGATTGTGCCACTGGTGATGATCTTTGCATTATTACTTGCCTTAATGCTCAATCAACCAATCAAGGGTAAAGGCATCTTCAGGGTGATCTTCTTCATCCCAGTCATCTTGTTATCAGGGAATATGTTATCTTACTTCAATCAATATAATCTCTTATCGGTTCCAGCGATTCAAAGTGGTGCGATCAGCGCAGGCATCAATCAGTACTTACCGCCTCAATTTTCTGCCATCATCACTGGAGCGTTTGAAAGGATTGTCTTGATCTTGTGGCTATCAGGTGTTCAGACTTTGATCTTCCTTGCAGGTCTTCAGAAAAATGATCGCGCAATCTATGAAGCAGCCGCCATCGATGGGGCATCCTTATGGGACAGTTTCTGGAAGATTACATTGCCTGGATTGCATAACCTCATGATCATCAATATCATTTATACGACAGTCATTTATGCCAATTTATCGAATAATCCATTGATTGGCTTAATCAATCAGACACTCGTTGATGTTAGGTTTGGTAGAGCGTATTCATCTGCGCTTGCATGGATTCTCTTTTTGGTACAGTTACTCATCATCGGTATCTACACGCTGCTGATCAAACTGTCAAACAGAAGATACCAATAGGAGGCGAACATGAAAAACACATCACTCAAGAAACGTCTCTTCGGTATGTATGGCAATGATGGATTGATTCATCACTCGATTTTATACATACTCTTTGTCGGTATCGGATTCATCTTCTTGTATCCGCTCATGCAGATGATTGTCACAAGTTTCATGCCACTGATCGATCTGGTGGATCCGACCACGATCTGGATACCTAAACATTTCACGATTCAAAACTACGGCAGAGCCATTGAAGCGCTCAAGGCATGGGATGCATTCAAAGATTCACTCGTTGTTTCAACACTACCTACCGCATTTGTTGTCGCAAGCTCATCGCTGATCGGTTATGGATTTGCTACCTATCAGTTTCCGCTCAAAAAAACGATGATGGCCATCTTGCTTGTGATCTTCCTGATTCCAAACATCCTCATGTCCATTCCCACCTATGTGATTTACAGGGAACTGAACTTGCTCGATTCGTTAAAATCATTCACTTATCCGGCATTGACAGGATTCGGATTCAGGCAAACCATCTTCATCTTGATTTTCTATCAATTCTTCAAGATGATTCCAAATGAATTGAAAGAAGCAGCACAAGTCGATGGAGCCAGTGCATTTAAAGTATTCGTGTCGATTGCCATTCCCATGGCACTACCAGCATTTCTGATCACATCACTTTATGCCTTCGTTTGGTATTGGAATGAGACCAGTCTCGCACTCCTTTATTTCCCGAACGCATACAGTACACTGCCGATGGCCGTGATCGGATTTAGAACGTTATATGAAAATCTTTACCCCGCAGGAACGGTGGGTCTCGAAGGTGCAAGTGAGACATTCAACCAAGGGGTGCAGTTTGCAGGAACAGTCTTATCGATTCTGCCGCTGCTTGTGATTTACTTCATTGCTCAAAAATGGTTTATCGAGGGTGTCGATCGGTCCGGTATCGCAGGAAATTGACAAACTTAAAAAATAGATAGAATTTGAAAGGGAGAAAGAAATGA
Organism: Acholeplasmataceae bacterium UBA6190; assembly: GCA_002422045.1. GTDB lineage: Bacteria > Bacillota_I > Bacilli_A > Acholeplasmatales > Acholeplasmataceae > Peloplasma. The sequence goes on along the minus strand of DITG01000068.1, from coordinate 43,197 downwards.
GAAACAAAATCAAGTTATTGTTTGGCATCCTTGCATTGCTTCTAGTTGTCGTCGCGTGTGAACCCGCAGTGGAAACACCCGTTGACGCAGCGCCAGTGATCTCAGGTGCAGTGGACAAAACCATTACACGCGGTTCAACATTCGTTCCGTTACAAGGTATTACAGCAACGGACGATATTGATGGAGATTTGACGGGCAGTATTGTTTATTCTGGCAATGTCAATCCGAATGTCGCAGGTACTTATACTGCAACATATACGGTCACTGACAGCGCAGGTAACACCACAACGAAGACAATTACCATTACCGTTGTCTTGGTGGATACCGAAGCACCACTGATCTCAGGTGCTGCAGATATCACCATCAATCTTGGTGATCCTGATTTCGGACCACTTCATGGCGTCACCGCCAACGACACAGTCAGTGGCGATTTGACATCCGCTATCCTTGTAACAGGTGCAGTCGATGTGTGGACACCAGGTGTTTATACCTTATCTTATGCAGTCAGCGATGCCGCAGGCAATCAAGCGACCCGCACAAGAACAGTGACAGTCAGCTTGGGTTACTTCGTATTCGGTGAAACTTCCGTACTCACGAACAGTGACTTTGCTACAGACGCAGCAGGTTGGACATTCACAGGTTCAACACAGACAGTGGCGACAAGCATTTTAAGCCTTGCCATCACTGCTCAGGCTACCATGGTGCAAAGTGCGATCTCCGGTGGTTTCCTCAACACTGAAGTTGCTGATTTCACATTGGCTAAGCTTGTCATCACTGCAAAAGCCAATGCAGCTAGAGACATCACCGTCGGTATTGATCAAGCATCAACAACATCCAAAGTCATTTCATTGACGACAACGATGGCAGAATATGTTCAGTACTTCAGAATGACAGACGTCTTGGATGCGGCCGTATTGACCATTCAATTGGGCAGTGCAGCAGGCACAGTCGACATTGAATCTGTTGAACTGTTCTTAGGTGTACCTTCTGATGATGAAGCTCCAGTCTTGAGTGTTCCAGAAACTGATGTCTATGCACCAGTGAACAATTTGGCCGCTTTGACCAGTTTAGTCCTTAGAGGCGTAACTGCAATGGATAACATCGATGGCAATATCACTTCTAGAGTTTCAATGAATTTGACAGGCATTGACATTACAGTTCCAGGCATGGTTAATATTCCTGTGAGAGTTTCAGACAATGCAGGCAATCAGACTGTTATCAATCGTAAAGTTTATTTGAATTACGCATTTAACTCCAATACTATCTTAGATCCAGAGTTTGATGAAGCACTTAATACAAACCAATGGGGTCTATCTGGTGGCAGTGAACAAGTCACGCTTTATACTGAAAATGGCAACTTAGTGGTTGCGATTGTCAGCCCAGGCGGATGGGATTCAGCAACCAGCCCATTCTTAAGAAATGTCACAACAAACCAACTCCTCCCAGGCAATTGGTACATGTTCCAGTTTGATGTCAAGGCTGAAAAAGCCCGTCAAATGAGAATCCGTGCTGGCCTTGAACTGTGGGCAGATCCTTGGATTGAAGATTTCCAAGGTGGAGCAGTTAGAAACTTGCAATATCAAGTCACAACTGAATGGCAGACCATTTATTATGTATTCTATGTAGAAAATGCAACCTCATCTGCAGGAAGCAATGTTGTTAAGTTTGAAATCAAACTAGGTACCATCACTTGGGGTTCAGAAGAATCCAATAACAAGGTATTCATCGACAACGCACAGTTCTATTTGCTCTCACAAGTCGATGATGCTCCAGTCATCACTGCGGTTAGTGACAAACCAGTCAGTTTCCCAGCAGGTACAGCTTTACCCGATTTCTTAACCTATGTCACCATCAACGATAAAGAAGATGGCCCGATTGCTGTGACTTCAAGCATGATCAATGCTTCTGCTCTCAACATGAATGTTGCAGGTACTTACGATGTCGTCTTCACAGTGACTGACAAAGGCGGCAATACAGTGACAAAGACCATCACCATTACGATTCTTGAAACCGCGGATACGACTGCACCAGTGTTAACTGTTGTAGATACACTCCCAGTTTCATTTGACCAGTTTGAAGCGACTGTTGTCGATTTGAAGGCATATGTCACAGCTGTTGACAATGTTGACGGACCGATTGCAATCACCAATGCTATGGTTAATGCGGGTGGATTCTCACTTAACACAGCAGGTGTCTTTACTGTAACCTATACAGTTACTGACTCTTCAGGTAATGTCGCAACGATCACTGTTGAACTGACTGTCATTGACAAACAAGCGCCTGTGATTTCAGGGGCAAAAGATCAGACTATCACGGTTGGTGACACATTTGATCCACTAGCTGGAGTTACCGCTGTTGACAATGTCGATGGTCCAATTACATTGACACTTGCGCATGTGACTGGTTATGACGCATTCTTGGATGCTGGCATGATCGCTGATGTTGCAGGAGACTTTGTACTCACTTACACAGTAGTCGATGCTCTTGGCAATGAAAGAGTTGTCACTGTCACGATTTCTGTACTACAAATTGAATTTGATGAAACATTGGCAGTAGACTTACTCGGTCTTGCGATTCCAGTTCAAAACGATGGTGGTACCGTCGAATCATCAGGTGTCTATAATCCTGATGGATCACTCACTGTCACATATAACGGTGTCAAGGGCTGGTATGGTTCATATTCTAAGATTACTTATTCCAATGTTGTCTTATTAGAAGGTAGAATTTATAAACTCGTTGTTGAAGCGAAAGCAGATACAGCAAGAGATGTCTTGGTTCGCTTTGTCGGTGCCAATAACGTTGCAGTTGAAGCGTTCATGAATCGTAAAGTTGTTCCACTAGGATCAGAATATGCTGTTTTTGAGTTGATCTTTGAACTCGACCAAGCAGGCCCATACAACGTCCAACTGCATTTCGGATGGGAAAGCAACTTGACCAATGCTAGTAATGCAAACGTCATGTATTTCAAACAATTCGCGTTGATCCCTGAAAAAGTCATTGAATATGATGTCGATAATGCAACCAATTTACTTGGATTGCAAACAGCCGTTGGCAACGATGGTGGAGATGTCGAGTCTGCAGGCGTTTATAATCCTGATGGATCACTGACTGTCACATACAATGGTGTCAAGGGTTGGTATGCTTCATATTCCAAGATTACCTATTATCAAAGCATCACTTCAGGACTGAACTATAAACTCGTCTTTGAAGGCAAAGCACAAACCGCTAGAGATATTCTCATTCGTTTCGTTGATGGAGCTGGTGTTGTTGTTCCAGGTTTCGAAAACAGATTGAAAGTCGCTTTAGGCACTGAATATGCTGTTCAGGAATTCTTATTTGTTGCACCTAATACTGGCACCTATAACCTCCAGTTGCAATTTGGCTGGGAAGGCAATTTAAACAATGCTAGCAATTCTAACGTGATGGATATCAAGCAATTTAAACTGGTTGCTGAAAAAGTTGCAGTAGAACCTCAAGCATTATCATTCATGGTTGACAACTTCGAATCTTATGCTGATCAAACTGCACTCGATCTGATTTATATGCACAGAGTACCCAATGCAGGAGCCAACCACAACGATGCACATGTCGCATGGTCGGACAATGAAGGTTTTGAAGGCTCAAACGCACTCAAACTGACATTTGGACAACATAACGTCACAGGTTGGGACTTAGTCAGAACGAAGGCTAATATCACAACAACCGGATTGACTGATGATTATCTCTATTTCGCATTCTGGTTCAAAGGCGATGGTGTTGTCACCAATGTCTACCTGTGGCTCTATTGGACAGGTAGCCAAAATTCACAAGCAATCGATGTATCACAGGTTCCTGCTTCAGGTGGATATGTCTATATTCCAATTTCCAATTACGGTAAGACTGCAACTCAGATCACTCAGTTTGCAATCGGATATAATCTGGCAAATACAACCACTCAAGGATTCATCTATATCGACAATGTTCAGTTCATCACTCATCCCAATGCGCTCGTGAGCAATCCTTCATAAATGAAGCTTTGATTTCTTTTGAAATGATGAAATCCCGTCATGAATTTGACGGGGTTTTTGTTTTGTCATACCGACTTAAGAAATTCTTAATGAGATTATCACATTGGAGCGTCAAACTGAGGTTGCATGAAAAAACAACAAGTGATAAAATGTATCTACAATGGATAAGGATGACGCAATGAACACACTTTTAAGGCCACAATGGATACATTATGTCAAATATACAAGTATGGTGATACTACTTGCTTTTTTCATTAACTTGATGGTTTCACTCATCGTTTCAGGGGTAAGCGATGGTGGGAGTACAATCGAGCAAATCGATATTTTTGCTGTTCTGATGATTGCCTTAGGTTTACTTTTGGGTTCTTTAATGATGCTCAAACGCGTAATCTATGGTGCAGGTATCGTGACATTTGCAGGTCTGATCTATATGCTTTTTACCTTATCGAATCCAGCGATTCAGACGCTTGATTTTCATGCTGAATATGTGATGATGATTGGCATATTCGTCATGATTTCTTTCTCATATGACAAAGAAATCAAAAAGAAGGGCGTAGAATTAACCATTCTCAAGCATAAAATTGAGCATATCGAGCAAAACCACCAAATCACAAAATCGATGATGGAAATCACACCAGAGATGTTACTCGATGATGATTTAGACAAGTTACTGGATCGAATCCTCAGAAAAGCCATTGAACTGATTCCAAGAGCTCAAAGCGGTAGTATCTTGATCAAACAAGGGGGCATCATGGAGTTCAGAGCTGCCGTTGGATATAATATTGACAGTCTCAAAAAGATCAATCTTCATTTTGAAGATATGTTTCAATACAAGATCGGAAATCTTTACGAACCCGCAGTGATTCAAGATATTAGAACATTCAACGAACAAAATCTAAATATGGATATGTCCGATACAGATGTAATCAAAGTATCTGTTGCCAAGGCAGTGCTCACCTGTGCCATCACATTGAATAAACAGATTTATGGTTTTATCAATTTGGATAACCTTGAAGATCAGCATGCATTTCAAAATCAGGACAAATTGCTCATCAAACATTTGGCACAACAAATCGAGATCGCACTCAAAAATCATGCACTCGTCGAAGAAATCTATAAAATGTCACAGTTGGATGCTCTGACAGGTGTATTTTCAAGAAAACATCATGAAAAACTGATCCAGCAGATCTTTCAAGATGCAAAGGCCAACCCAAGCACATTTTGTATTGCTGTCATCGATGTCAATGAGTTGAAGAAGGTCAATGATACTTACGGGCATAGCATCGGTGATGCCTATCTCGTACATTTCACAAAGATTGTGAAAGAACACTTGGATCAAGACATCATTTTCTCAAGAACCGGCGGTGATGAATTTGTGCTCGCATTTCCTCATTGTGACACAATCTGTGCTTCAGATCAACTCAACCGCATCAGGGCACAATTCAAACACAATCCGCTTGTGGTTGGAGAGTTGAAGATCGAAGTTGGATTTGGGTGGGGCATTGCTTGCTATCCGAATGACGGACTCGATTTGACTCAACTGATGAAAGTCTCAGACAAGAGAATGTACGAAGATAAAAGACGAACCAAACAGATTGCGTAAAAAAACACCCTGTCTTATGGGGTGTTTTCATTATGCTTGATAATAACGTTCATTGTTTTCAACGATATAGTGTTTCAAATAGTCAGGTTCTTCAGGTGTCAGAATTAGTGCGAGAAGTGCACCTGAAATAACACCACCCAAATGTCCTAAAATACTGATGTTTGGAATCAAGAATGTGATGACTAAGTTAATGAGTGTAAGACTTCGAATGGATTTTGCAATCTGAGGTGGAAACCAAGCTGGTTTTTTGAATGTCAATACCAACAAGAATCCCATGACACCAAAGATTGCACCGGATGCGCCGACAGTGACCACATTGGGTGCTCCAAAGAAAACGACAAACAAACTGGATAAAATACCAGAAACCAGATAGACAAGAGCATACCTTTTGGGTCCGATGAGACGTTCAAGATGCCCGCCGATATAATAGAGTACATAGCAGTTCATCAGCACATGTAAAATACTGCCATGAAGTGCCATTGCAGTGAGTATTCGGTAATAATCTCCAAGCTCGGTGACCATCGGTGGTACCAATCCGCCCCAAGCAATCAGATTTTGAAGCGAAAATCCTCCAGAAAAAAGCACCAAGAGTGCCATGACAAGATTGATGATGAGAATAACGGTTGTCACGGGGTGAAAAGTAAAATAGGCTTTAAAACGACGTTCAAATTGGTCCATGGCTCATTTCCTTCCTGCAGGTCAATTATACATAAGATGAGACAAACTATCAAGAAATGAGTCAAACGTCACACAATTCAACAAAAGACCATTATGTTTGATTTTGTTGTAAACAAGTGTTTGTTGTGGTATGATGAATATGCTTCGAAAGATCAAAGACAATGAAGAAGCTTGAAGTATATCCTCGCCATCCTGTTTCAATGACACATGAAAGACATGTTGATGAACATAGCGTTGAAAGCTTTAAACCTGCAACGCTTTTTTTATTGGTTGCAGAACCATTCAAGGAGAACACATGAATTTTACTGACTTAAAGATTATCCCCCCCATTTTGAAGGCCATCCAATCCGAAGGCTATGTAACACCTACCCCGATCCAAGAAAAAGCATTGCCTGTTTTATTTGAGGGTCATGATATCTTGGCATCTGCTCAAACAGGAACTGGCAAGACACTTGCTTTTGCAGTACCCATCATCCAGGCAATCTATTTATCCAAAATCCAAAATCCTGTCCGGAAACTGCATGCGCTTGTGCTTGCACCAACCAGAGAGCTTGCAGAACAAATCAAAGATTCGTTTCGCAATTACAGTAAGGACCTTGGCATTAGAACCGAAGTGATTTATGGGGGTGTTTCCCAAAAGCCACAAGAGGCTGCGATTTATAGAGGCATGGATGTCATGGTCGCAACGCCAGGCAGACTGCTTGATCTCATGCAACAAGGATTCATCAAATTATTCGATATCAAATATTTCGTTTTGGATGAAGCGGATCGCATGTTAGACATGGGATTCATCAATGATGTCAAGAAAATCGTTTCTTTCATACCAACACCCAGACAGACGATGTTGTTTTCTGCAACCATCCCCAATGAAATCATGTCACTTGCCAACAGCATGCTGCATAACCCAGTCAGAATTGAAGTGACACCACCGGAGACGATGATTGAAAAAATCGAACAATCTCTGTATCATGTTGCAAAAAAAGATAAGACCAACCTGTTGATTGATCTTTTGGTGAACCCCAAAATGTCTTCTGTCTTGGTATTTACAAGAACCAAGCATGGTGCGAACAAATTGGTGAAAGAATTACTTTCGTATGGTGTCAAAGCTGATGCTATCCATGGTAATAAATCTCAGAATAATCGTATGCGTGCTCTAGCGGATCTGAAATCACGTAAACTCAGAGTGTTGGTTGCAACCGATATCGCCGCACGTGGCATCGATGTGGATGAATTATCACATGTCGTCAACTATGAACTACCGGAAGTGCCTGAAACTTATGTTCACCGGATTGGTAGAACAGGTCGTGCAGGTTTTTCAGGGGAAGCCATCTCATTTTGCATGAATGAAGAGATGCATTTGCTCAAGCAAATCGAAAAAAGCATTCAAACAACGATACCGAAAATCAAACACCCATTGTATGGAATTCGTGATATAATGGAAGTGGGTCCAAAAAAGAAGAATCCACAGACTCCCAAAAATCAAAAGAAGGAAAGCGTAAAAACAAACGTGGTCAAGGAAAAAAAGAGTTACAAAGAATTGAAAGAAGAGAAAGAATCACTAGGCTCCGGATTCAAGAGATCCGAACTCCCAAAGAAAAAGACTGAAGTGATTGTTGAAAAGCAGGAAGATCCAAAACCCGCCTTTAAACCATCATATCCACAGTCCAAGAGTCCTTTCCAAAACAAGTTTAACAAAAACGATGGTGGAAAGAAACCGAGTTATCAGGGATCTAACAAACCTGCTCAATCCACTTACAGACAAAAGAAAGTCTAATCCGGACATCAAAGACGCAACCATTGCGTCTTTTTGATTTTTTAAGCAATAAAAAAGGGCGTCATTGACGCCCTTTGCTCATTAAACTTCGATGATTGCTCCATCGGTTGGGCATACAGATTCGCATGCGCCGCAGTCAATACAGATGTCTTCATCAATAATATAGATGGGTGATCCTTCGGAAATACATTCTACAGGACATACATCCTTGCAGGAACCATCACATGTGCAAAGCTCAGTAATTCTTCTTGGCATAAATTTATCCTCCATACGTGTCGTATAATAATATTCTATAGTAAATTGTCAAGAAATTCAACCTGCCAAGACAATTATGTTAATATTTTTCTCGTTAAGCAAGTCGTTTTTATTCTTTATATGAATATGATAGACTTTGATTAAAAGGAAGTGTATGATATGAAAACAATCGTGTTGTTTTTACTGGCTTTGATGAGTATTGGATTATATGGATGTACAGAAAAAGTGGAAGATACTTTCGTTCCTGTGATTCCAACTGAAGAAGAACTTTTAGAATTCACGCTGACTGAGTTGCTTGAGTTTGATGGCAGAAACGGAAAGAGAGCTTATATTGCAGTCAATGGTTTTGTCTATGATGTGACAGATTCTTCATTTTGGAGAAATGGTGGACATAATGGATTCCAAGCGGGCAGAGACTTAACCGATGCCATTGTTAATCAATCCCCACACGGACTATCTACACTCAGTGGAATTCCGCTCATCGGCATCATCGTGGAGAGTTAAGATGAGTTTTATCCAGGCGAACATCGGCATTATTGTTGCACTCATACTTTTTGGTATCACGCTCTATTTTTACAAACAGATTCACATGCGTCAATATCGTTATATGGCTGGCGCACTGACCATTTCATTTTTGGTCATCCTGCTTTCTTTGCTTTCGATCAATCTCGGACCAGTCACTGAAATCGTCTTGAGTGGACACTTGGCATTAGGTTTCTTCATTGTTGTCATCTTTGCAGGTGTATTCAAGAAAAACACATTACCAAGAAAGGCTTTGAATGTGGTCAGAGGTGAATATGCAGTAATCGGTTTTATCTTTCTGATTCCTCACGCATTGACACGTTTAGAACTCGCATTATCTGGATATAATATGAGTGGGTTGTTTGCAATGTTGACATTGATTCCACTTGTGATCACGACCTTCATGTTCATCCGAAAGAAAATGTCACCCAAATCATGGAAAACACTGCATAAGTTATCGTATTTAACCTATCTGCTCATCTATTTCCACTTGGCATTTGATGTCACGATCAATCCTGATTTCTTTGATTTCAGATTAAGTCCCAATGCCATCTTGTATCATGTGCTTTTGATACTCTACATTGTCTTGAGAATCATCAATGTTATCCTACCTAAACGAAACAGTTTGGCAAAATCAGTAAAATAAAAATCTCCAGCCGGAGATTTTTTTATCGAATGGATTTGAGGGCTCTTCCCCAAGCATTGACTTGATCCATAAGCGTTTTTAAGTTCGCTTGATGAAGACTTGCTGGTTTGAAGACAGACCAGTTTTCAAAATCCGTGAACATGTTCAATGCGACATGAGTTCTCACATCAGCGATCTGAAGTTCTCCCAAGATGCCTCTTAAGTGCTCTGCGGCACGTGCACCACCCACTGACCCATAGCTGACGATTCCTGCTGATTTGTTGTTCCAGGGTTCTCTTGCCAAATCAAGTGCATTCTTAAGTGATGCTGTGATGGAGTGGTTGTATTCTGCAACGACAAAGACAAATGCGTCTTGCTCTGTTAAGATTTTATTCCACTTGGTGATACCAGATACGTCATCTGACTCACCTAATAAAGGCAGTTGATAATCCTTGATGTCAATGATCTGATAATTTGCATCAAAGCGTTGATCCGCATATGACTTGATCCATGATGCAACCTGGGGTGAGACTCTGTTTTCTCTGGTACTACCAATAATAATGCCAATGTTTAATTTTTCATTCATTTGATGTTTTCTCCTTGTTTGCGATGGTGCGCATGGCCTTATTATATTTCGAATTCGAAACAATATCAAGAAAATTGCTTAATAAAAGATGAAAAATGTATGAAAATATGTGCAAAAAAACACAAACAATTTGTTTTGCTATATGGTTTCTAGAAGCATATAATGATGGAGTAAAGGATGTGAATCATCATGCTTCAACTTAAACATATCAAAAAGGATTACATGGTGGCTGGACAACCCGTTCCAGCATTGAACGGCATTGACTTAGAATTCAAAAATAACGAATTTGTTGCGATTCTGGGTGCTTCGGGTTCCGGTAAAACAACGATGCTCAATCTGATTGGCGGTTTGGATCGCTATACGGATGGAGATCTTTTGATTGATGGCAAATCCACGAAAGCATTCAAAGATGCCGATTGGGATGCTTATCGGAATGCGACCATCGGGTTTGTGTTTCAAAGTTACAACCTAATTTCTCATCTGTCAGTCTTGGATAATGTCGAAATGGCACTACGCTTGTCTGGAGTTGGTGCTAAAGAAAGAAGAGATCGTGCTTCAGAAGTGTTGATTGAAGTTGGACTCAAAGATCATTTACACAAGAGACCCAATCAATTATCTGGTGGACAGATGCAACGTGTCGCGATCGCAAGAGCACTCGTTAATAATCCGAAAATTTTACTTGCAGATGAACCCACAGGAGCACTCGACTCCAAAACATCAGTTCAGATCATGGAATTGATTCAAAAAATCTCAAAAGACAGACTAGTGATCATGGTCACTCACAACTCTGAAATTTCTTCCAAATTTTCTGATCGCATCGTACGTCTTGTAGATGGACTTGTCGTTGAAGATACACGGCCTGTCAAACCTCAGGATCTCGTTGCCAAAGAAAAACTCATCAACAAGAAAACATCGATGTCTTACATGACTGCCATCAAGACATCTTTCAAAAACTTGCTCACTAAAAAAGGTAGAACCATCATCACTTCGATTGCAGGCAGTATCGGCATTGTTGGTATTGCTTTGGTCTTATCCATTTCAACAGGTATGACCAGATACACCAACAATTTACAATCCGATGCTTTGGCAGGATTTCCGATCACGATTGATCGCGTCGTTCAAACCGATCGCTTCGGGCCACCAGCGGGTACACCGTTTGGCGATCCGATTGAAAACGAGTTTCCTGAAGGCAACACCATCTATGCTTACGACAGAAACGCTTCATCAACGATTCATGTGAATGTCATTGACGATGAGTTCATCGACTATCTGTCACTGATGAGCCCAGCCATTTATAACTCGATTTCATATACCAGAGCGATTCAACTCAATGTGGTCGATCAGAGTAGTGCCGGAAATTACATCAAAGTCACGACGCAAAGATCATCAGGATTCTTTGGATCGACACGTTATTTCAGTGAACTTCCGGATAATCCTCTTTTCATTCAATCACAATACGATGTCTTATTTGGAACCTACCCGGTTTCATTCAATGAACTTGTCTTGGTTGTGGATTCACAGAACCGACTGGATGTCAATTTCTTAGAAGCCTTAGGTATTGTCATCACAGAAGAATACTCATTTGAAGATTTCATCGGAAAGACGTTCAAAGTGGTGCCTAATGACCTATTTTATGAAACCATCGGAAATGTCTTTGTTCCATCGACCAATTATGAAGCGATGTATCAGTCCAGTGATGCCATCACATTGACAGTCACAGGCATCTTGCGTGTCAAACCGGAAGCATCCTCTGAATTGTTATCTGAAGGCATTGGCTATACGACACTTTTGACTGAATTCTTGCTCGATATCGCACAGGATTCTGCAGTCGTCATCGCACAGATTGCTTCTCCAACCGTGAATGTACTGACGGGATTGCCATTCAATTTACAAGTCTCCTATACAGATGTGATGCGTTCTATCGGTGGAGATTCATCACCTACGGGTGTTCAGATTTATCCGGTGAGTTTCGATGCGAAAGACCAGATCAAAGACTATTTGGATCAGTTCAATGTTGGCAAATCAGAAGCAGATTCGATCGTTTACACTGACTTAGCAGAATCGATATCATCAACCATTTCTTCATTGATCAATACCATCACCATCATCTTGACTGCCTTTGCAGGTATTTCACTCGTTGTATCATCCGTGATGATTGGCATCATAACATATGTATCGGTGGTTGAAAGAACCAAGGAAATTGGCATCATGCGTAGCTTAGGTGCAAGAAAGAAAGACATTTCAAGAATTTTCAATGCTGAAACATTGCTCATCGGACTTGCTTCAGGCATCTTTGGTGTCGTGGTCGCATTCATCTTGAATTTCCCCATCAACATCATCGTTGAAAACTTGATTGGTACACCGGACTTTGCAGAACTTTTGATCTCGAATGCATTGTTCCTGATTGTCCTTTCCACAATATTGACATTGATTGCAGGTTTGATTCCTAGTGGCATTGCTGCACGCAAGGATCCTGTGGTCGCGCTGAGAACCGAATAAACAATAAAAAAGACCAAACCATGATGTTTAGTCTTTCATAGGAGAAGAGATGTTAACGCATCTCTTTTTTTATTGTGAGAACACAATTTTATTCTTACCTGTACGCTTGCCTTCATAAAGCAACACATCTGATTTTTTCAGCAATGTGGCGATATCATGACCATCACTTGGGTAGTAAGTGACTCCGATACTGACCTTGACATCGATATCGATACCAGATATTTGAACGGGTTGAGAGAGTTCATCATGAAGTTTTCTCAAATAAGGATCAAGATTAGTGCTTCCAGATGTGACAATCATGGCAAACTCATCTCCACCAAAGCGGGATACGATGCCTCTGGCATAGAGCGCTTTTTCCAATTTCTTGGCCACATGGATCAAGACTTGATCACCTACATCATGTCCGTAAGCGTCATTAATTTCCTTAAAGTTGTCACAATCCAGCATTACGACGCCTACTTGCTGATCCTTGACCAAGGATGTTTGGGTCAATTCATTGAAAAAATTGACGAAAAGTTCTCTGTTTGGCAAATGGGTCAGGAAATCGTGTGTAGCAAGATCGTTTAATTTTTGCTTGAGTAGATTCATTTCAGTGATATCTTCTAGTGTTGATAAGACGTAAACCTCGTGATGCATCTCAATCAAGACAGCTGAATAGAGCATATGCACGATCTGTCTATTTTGTGTCAATAAATCCATCTCAATACCTTTGACTGATCCAGACGTTGACAATTGATCAATGATGGTGTCGCGGAGTTGCTTATCTACAAAGTGTGGTCCATTCATGATGTTTTTTCCGATGATGTCCTCACGGGTAAGTTCAAGAGTATCCAGTAAACTTTGATTGACTTCTTCAATTTGGCCGGTTTTAAATCGTGTGATGATGATCGATGTAGGCGATTTATGGAAGAGGTTGTTGAATTTGTCTTCTTCAATTTTAACTTCATGATAGAGTTTGTTAGAAACAACCATAATCATGTTGAAGTTCAGGTAGAACATCGTCATTGTCATCATGATGATATAGAGAATCTCATACGAGTTTCCAGTGAATATACTTTCGGAATCATATGGAAAGATGGCAAGTGTGATGAAACGATACACATTGACCAGGGCTAAAATCAATAGATTAATGACAATAGGAAGCACTTGTTTGAAGGGTGTGTTATGATTTGGAGAAATCAAAAAGACAGCACTGTAGATCGAAAAGATGACGTAAAGCATACTTAAGATCATTGAACGTATGAGAATGGAGGGTATCCCGAATGTAAAGACGAGTGAGATGAAAAATGCGATGATCACGAGGATCAATGTGATGAAATCAACATTTTTTGCTCCAAAGAAACGCCGCATTCCAACATGAATCATAGATATGGCGGCATAGAGAAAACCATTGGATAATACAATCGATAGGTTACTGGGAATGATGCCACGAATTGCGATCATCAAGACGCCTAATGTCGAAAAAAGCATCAACAGAGCCCAATAGGACAATCCCTTGAATCGATGGCGGTTAAAGATATAAACTTGAATCATAATGATGGATGCAACAATGGAGATCAGAAATTGTATCGTATACAGTGTACGGATATCGAGCATTTGATGTATCCCTCCTTTTGAATCAACATAGCGATCATTTTTGTCTTTATCTATATTATAAGTCCAAATGCCTCCAAACCATCATCCCTATGTGTGATTTAAGATAATCTTAACATTTATAAAAAAACAATCTGCAAAGTGCAAATTGTTTAAAAATCAAGATTAGCGTCTTCTTCGTATGCCCATGCCGCCAGACGAACCTCCGCCACCGACATTTTTTACAACGGCAAACCCGCCACCGCCCAAAATCATGAAAATCAAGAAGGGTAAGAGAATGCCAAGTTTTTCAGACCACGATGAAAACGGTGAAAGCAGGTAGACGATCATACCCATCGGAATCGAGTCGTCAACATAGACATCTGGATTGCTGTCTAAATATTCTTGATAGAAATCCATGTCGTAATTAAAGGTTTCATAGTCGTAGACGTCGATATAGATCGCACTGATGAATTCATAAAACATATGCATGGTTGCCATGTCAAGATCCATGTAGGTGTCTGTATAAATGGTGTTATCCAATATTTGACCGAGCTGTGATGGTGACAGATATTGTTCCATGCGATATCCAACCTCCACTTGAATCGGCTCAAGAAGTCTCAGATATTCAATCTCATTTTCCTCATACCGTTCAAAAAACATCAAGATCAGTAAACCCATATCATCATCACCGATACCCCACTGTCTATAGATGTCAGTGATGTCGTAATTGGCGATGTCAGCTTCGGATGCAACTTCAAAAGTGGCGACCACGATTTGTGATCCGCCATCAGTTTCACCCTGGGTGATATCATACAATCTTTCCCCTTCTCGTCTGATGGAGTCTCTGGTTGCTACAGAGAGAATATTGGCATAGTCATTGATATAAAAAGCATTCGACGGTCTGGGGTATTCATCTTGTTTACAAGCTGAAAGTGTCAGGATGAAACCAAGCAACAATACGATGAAAAAGACTTTTCGTCTTTTAGTTGCCAAAGTCAATGACGGGCACCTCGTCTGCGCCATCATTCATCTTCCAATAGGAAAGATTACGTTCAAAACCGAGCAATGAGGCATAAAGAACTCTTGGGAAACGTCTCACGGATGTGTTGTACGATTGAACGGCTTGATTGTAATCGCGACGTGCTACGGAGAGTGCGGATTCCATCGAACTGATTTCATCGATCAGAGCATAATAACCTGCATTTGCAGTGATGAGTGGGTTGTCTTCGACGACAACGAGCAGATTGGTGAGCGCAATCGCTTCAAGCGCATCGGCTTCGATCATCGCTTCAGTGTCACCTGAAGCTACAGCTGCAGCATAGGCGGCTCTTGCTTGAGTAATCTGTGTATAAATGGTTTCAGCATGTTCTTGAAGACCATTGACAGATTGGACAATCTGACCAATTTTGTCATGTCGTTCTTGAAGTCTGTTTTCAATCTGGCTATACTTTCCTGAAATGTCTTCATCGAGAGTCACGAGTGTATTATAACCCGTGATGAGCCCGATGCCCAAAATTAAAACAAGAATACCGATGATGCCACTTGTGATGAGTGTAACGGCCTTTGCAGTTGTCATAAAAACCTCCAAATTAAGCATATTGTAAGACTCTTTTGAAAAAGATTATACGCCTTAATTTTACATAATTCAACGAGTTGACATATTGGGAGATAGAATTCGATACTTTTGTGTTGATTTCATAGATTTCACATGTTATAATCATTGTGTTAACTTTAATATGATAAAGCGATAAAGGGGTAAAGTGATATGAATAAAATCATGAAACAAGTTCATCTTCATCACCATCATCACTTCCGGGTTGTATCTCTGATGTAGTCATCACAGATACAAGCCCTTATTGATTTGGACTTGTATCTATCACTTGTACCTTGAAGGCAGGATAGAGAACGTCTATCTTGTCTTTTTAAATTTATAGGAGGAATATCATGCAGTTTCTACAATTAAGTGAAGAATTGAGTTATTTCAAATCCAAATATGAAATCACCAAAGAACTGGAAAGAGTTGCCATATCATCAGGATACACACTGTTTGAACCAGAGTTTTTTGAATCCTATGATCAATTTGTTTCCATGAACCAACGCGTCAAGACTCAGTCACTGGTCAAATTATTGGACAGTGATGGATCCGTTTTGGTGCTCAGACCAGATATCACTACATCAGTGATCAAACGTGTCATCCCCAAATGGCAAACAGGAAATACACTCAGACTTTTCTATCTATCCACGATTTTTTCGAGATCCCAACAAGGCTCAATCGACGAAAGAAAACAGTTTGGTATGGAAAATCTTGGTACTGATCAGCAAACAGCAGATGTGGAAACCATCGGACTCGTCTTGACTTTATTGAAGAGATTCAATATCTCATTTCTTGTCGAGATGTCAAACAGTCGATTCTTAAGCTCGCTCATCCAAGTCTTGGGACTCAAAGTTGAAGACGAAAAGATATTCAAGGAAATTCTTTATTATAAGAACAGAGATGCATTAGAACAGTTCATTCAACAGACAAACATCCCAAATGAATATCAAGGACTGATCAGGAATATTTTGAATCTTCAGGGAACCCTAAAAGAAATCAAAAAGAGATTAGCCATTTATCCACTCACCCAAACGATGCAAGATGCACTGATGGAATTGGAAACGTTGACCCGATCGATTGATCAGTCAGATATGGACAGATACATCAACATCGATTTGACTGTATTATCCCAATATGACTATTATGACGGACTGATGTTCAAGGCATACGTTCCATCTGTCTCTGTTCCCATCTTGAGTGGTGGCAGATACGATCCGCTGACGAAAAACTACGGCAGACAGATTCCTGCCATCGGATTTACCATGAATACATCTGATCTAATCAAGGAGGTTATCAAGTCCAATGAATGAGTATCTGACGTTTGCATTGCCCAAAGGTAGATTAGGTGACAGTGCAGTCAAGCAATTTGAAATGATTGGTATGGCTTCATCCATCGAGAAGGATTCAAGAAAACTCATCTTCATCGATGAAGAAAGAAAACTCAGATTTATGTTTGTAAAACCTGTCGATGTCATCACATATGTTGAAAACGGAGTTGCAGATATCGGAGTGATTGGTAAAGATAGCATCATCGAGGAAGAAGCGGATGTCTATGAACTTCTGGACTTGGGATTTGGTCAATGTAAGTTTTCGATTGCAGGATATCCTGGCAATGCACTACACCAACGAGATACAGTACTCAGGATTGCCACTAAGTATCCCAAGGTGACATCGAATTATTTCCAGAAACGCAATCAGCCCATCGAAATCATCAAACTCAATGGTTCGGTAGAACTTGCACCCCTCGTAGGACTTTCGGATGTTATCGTGGATATTGTTGAAACAGGTAGTACGTTAAAAGCCAATGGCTTGGTCATCTTGGAAGACATGTTTGAAATTTCAGCAAAACTGATCGCGAATCGCGTCAGTTATCGATTCAAATATGATCGAATCAAGACTTTGGTCGATCAGTTGGATCGTCATCAGGAGGGATAAACCATGATTAAGATCATGAATTTGGAAAAAGACGGTGCTTGGATTGATCGTTTGCTTGGCAGAAGTCAACTGAATCTTGAGGATGTCAATCGCTCTGTCGAGCAAATCATCTTAAATGTTCAATCGTTAGGCGATACTGCCTTAATCGATTATACGAAGACATTCGACCATGTGACACTGGAAAGTTTTAGAGTCAAACAAGAAACGATTGATCTCGCATTTCAACGGATCGATCCAAAACTGCTGAGTTATTTGAAAACTGCTCAACAAAATATTGAAGCGTATCATCAGAAACAGCAAATCGAATCTTTTCGGATTGAAAAAGCGGATGGCAGCATCATCGGACAGATCGTTAGACCGATTCAAACGGTCGGTATTTATGTCCCTGGTGGAACTGCATCATATCCATCGACTGTATTGATGAATGCGATACCTGCAAAAATAGCAGGTGTTCAAAAGATTGTCATGATCACTCCTCCTTCGGCATCAGGCATCAAGGATTCCATACTGGTTGCTGCAAAGATAGCAGGTGTTGATGAAATCTATACGGTTGGTGGAGCGCAAGGCATTGCCGCACTGGCTTATGGGACCAATCAAATTCCCAAAGTTGATAAGATTGTTGGGCCTGGTAACATTTATGTGGCAGTGGCCAAACGCATGGTCTCAGGTTATGTAGGCATTGATATGGTCGCAGGTCCTTCTGAAATCGCAATCTTGGCAGATGAAACCGCCAATCCCGAATGGGTCGCTGCGGATATGATGAGTCAGGCTGAACATGATAGATTATCGGCAGCCATTCTCGTAACCACATCAGATGCACTTGCCGTAGCAGTAAAAAATGCTATCACAAGACAAATTGAAACACTATCGAGAAAAGAAATCATTCAATCATCTTTGTCCAATTTTGGTGGGATCATTGTGACAGATTCGATTGACAAAGGCATCGATATGATCAACAGGATTGCCCCGGAGCATCTTGAAATCATCACCAAAGATCCAATGATTGTTGCCAATCACATCACCAATGCAGGCGCAATCTTCATCGGGCCTTACACACCAGAACCCGTCGGAGATTATTTTGCAGGACCGAATCATACATTACCCACGAGTGGAACTGCACGATTTCAATCAGCATTGTCCACTTTGGACTTCGTTAAGAAAACATCACTTGTGTATTACAGTGAACAAGCATTGAAACGCGATCGTCAAGCCATCGTTGGTCTTGCAATCGAAGAAGATCTCACAGCCCATGCACATGCCATCAATATCCGTTTTTAGGAGGAATTTTATATGATTTTGGAAAAAAAGTCTATCAGAAATCTGGTCAACTATCAAACAAAAGAATCACCTTATCTCGTCAAACTGGATGCCAATGAAGGGAAGAATGTTCTATTTCCCAATGGTTTCGATCTATCTCAGATAAAACTGAATGTGTATCCAGATGATCAGGCAAAAGAACTCAGACAAAGACTTTCTGATTACTTGAATGTTCCAAAAGAGATGATTGTTGAGGGGAATGGTTCAAGTGAACTGATCGAACTGCTCATCAAGACATTTGTCGAACCCAATGAAGCGGTATTGTCTGTTGTTCCAACATTTTCGATGTATCAGATCTATACAGAAATACACAATGCAAGATTCATCGGCATTCCATCACGAAAAGACTTTTCAATCGACATCGATGATGTCATTCGAGCGGTGAAATTGCACCAACCCAAACTGATTATCCTATGCACTCCCAATAATCCAACGGGGTATCAAATGAAAAGAGCAGAGATCATCAAACTCCTCTCTTCGACAGACAGTCTGGTCGCCGTTGACGAAGCCTATATCGAATTTGCAGAATCAAAAGAATCGGTGACGATGGATGTTGAAAAGTATTCGAATCTGGTGGTCTTAAGAACATTTTCAAAGGCTTTCGGACTCGCTGCAATCCGTCTTGGCTATCTGATCGGACCAAAATCCATCGTAGACTCCATAGGCAAAGTCAAGTCCCCTTATCATCTGAATGCTCTTTCACAATCCATAGGTGCAGAAGCGCTTCTTAAGATCAATCAGATGCGTGCATGGGTTAACTCAGTCATTTTCGAAAGAGAGCAACTACTGATTGCATTTAAAAACATGAAGATCCAGACATATCCTGCCTCTGGCAATTTCATTTTCATCCAATCTGATGTAGCACTATCCGTAGAATTGGAATCGAGAGGCATTCTAATCCGCGCATATCAAGGCGATTTATCCGGCTTTTACCGAATCACAGTGGGCACAGCATCAGAGAACGCTCAACTGATCCAAGCATTGAAGGAGATTATCCATGGCTAGACAATCCAAAAGAGAAAGAATAACCAAAGAAACAAAGATCAGTCTTGAACTGAATCTTGATGGCAATCGTGACATTTCAATCACCACACAAATTCCATTCTTTGATCATATGCTCACATTGTTCGCTTTTCATGGGGGACTTGATTTGAAGATTGAAGCCATTGGTGATCTTCCTGTGGACGATCATCACACCGTTGAAGATGTGGGTATTCTTCTTGGAGAAGCAATCCTCGAAGCGCTTGGCAACAAGAAAGGTATTCAGCGATACGGGTTAAGCTATTTGCCGATGGACGAAGCCCTTGCGAGAGCTGTGATCGACATATCCAATCGTCCATTCTTGCATTATAAGGCAACGTTTGAAAGAACATCCATCGGAGGACTATCGCTTGAAAATGTCTTAGAATTTATGAGAGCATTCTCTATGGAGTCCAGGATATCTTTGCATATCGAAGTGCTCTATGGAAATAACGATCATCACAAGGTTGAATCACTGTTCAAAGCACTTGGTAGAGCGCTTCGTGAAGCGGTTCTCATACAAGGCAATGATGTGAATTCGACGAAGGGGGTGCTATGATGAATGTCATACTTGATTACGATGTCGGTAACTTGGATTCCGTNNTTGCCAGGTGTTGGTGCATTTGGAGATGCCATGGTTGCACTTTCAAAGTCAGGACTCATTCCACTCATCATGAATCATGTGCATTCCGGCAAATTTCTCTTTGGCATTTGCCTTGGCATGCAACTGCTTTACGAAAGGGGATATGAACATGGTACGCATCAAGGACTTGGATTACTCAAAGGTTCTGTCATCTATTTGGACACACCACTCAAAGTTCCTCACATGGGATGGAATGATCTCTATTTTGAAAAACCTTCAAGTCCAATCCTCAAGTACATCAAACCTTCTGATTATGTCTATTTTGTCCACTCTTACTATGTATCATCAGAGGATAGCGAACTCGTCGCCTACACGATGTATGACAAGAAAATACCAGCCATCGTCATGAAAGACAATATCATTGCTACTCAGTTTCATCCAGAAAAAAGTGGCAATGTCGGACTTGCAATTTTAAGAGCTTATGGAGAAATGATCCAATGAACATCATTCCCGCCATTGACTTATTGAACAATCAATGTGTCAGATTGACACAAGGTGATTTCAATCAAGTGAAAATCTACAGCAATCAACCTGAAGAAGTCGCCTACATGTTTCAAATGATGGGTGCCAAACAATTGCATATTATCGATTTGGATGGTGCAAATACAGATGATCCCATCAATATGATATCCATTCGAAACATCATCAAACGCATCAGCATTCCCGTACAAGTCGGCGGAGGTATCCGTACCCTCGAACGTGCCCAAATGCTTTTAGAGCTTGGTGTACAACGCATCATCATTGGAACAGCAGCGATTGAAAACTTGAATTTGCTTCAAACATTGATCAGCCTATATGGCAACCGCATCGTGGTTTCGATTGATGCGCATCATGGTATCGTGAAAACCCGAGGTTGGAAGATTTCGACAGGCATCAAAAGTATCGATCTGGTGAAAACACTCGAATCAATCGGAGTCCAATCGATTGTCTACACGGATATTTCCAAGGATGGTATGCTTGAAGGTCCCAACCTAGATATGTATCAGGTACTTAAGCAACAGACGAAGATCGGCATCATCGCATCCGGTGGAATCACGACGATTGAAGATTTGAAATCCTTACAAGCCATTCACCTTGAAGGTGCGATTGTTGGCAAGGCTTATTATGAAGGAAAAATAGATTTGAAGGAGGCCATCCGATGCTTACAAGACGAATCATCCCCTGTTTAGATGTCAAAGATGGCAGAGTGGTGAAAGGTAAACAATTTTCTCATCTGGTCGATGTGGATGATCCTGCAACTCTTGGCAAGTTCTACAGTGAACAAGGTGCGGATGAACTGGTGTTTTATGATATCACCGCGTCTTCTGATCAACGTAAGATCTCACTTGACTTTGTTGAGCGTGTCGCAAGAGAAGTCAATATACCGTTTTGTGTCGGAGGCGGTGTCGATTCGATGGATGATTTCACACGTATCTTAAGAAAAGGTGCAGATAAGATATCGGTCAATTCAGGTGCAGTGAAATATCCACAACTGATTGCTGAGGCATCCAGAAAATTTGGTGCACAATGTGTCGTGCTCTCCATCGATGCCAAACGAAACGAAGAAGGTTCATGGAGTGTCTATGTCAAAGGTGGCAGAGAAAAGACTGATTTGGATGCTATCGCTTGGGCAATTGAAGGTGTGAGACTTGGCGCAGGAGAAATTGTCATCAATTCCATCGATGCTGACGGCATGAAACAAGGCTATGACATCGAACTTCTTTCTGCAATCACAGATGCAGTGAATGTCCCTGTGATTGCATCAGGTGGTGCTGGACTGATGCATCACTTTGAAGAAGCAATCCGGAAATCCAATGTTGACGGTATCTTGGCAGCATCAGTCTTTCACTACAAAGAAATCGAAATCAACGATTTAAAACAATATCTATTCGAGAAAGGCATCGCCATCCGGCGATGACAACAACACCCATGAATTTCAATGTCAATGAACTCGTATTCAATCCAGAAGGCTTGATTCCTGTTGTTGTTCAAGAAGCAAACACCAAAGAAGTCCTGATGCTTGCCTACATGAATGAAGAAGCCATTCAGATTACATTAAGAGACAAGGTTGCGACATATTATAGCAGATCACGGAAAGCATTATGGAAAAAAGGTGAAACCTCTGGACATATCCAGCATGTTTTGGGTTTGTCTTATGATTGTGACTCTGATGCCTTGTTACTGAGTGTCAAACAAATAGGTGTTGCTTGTCACACCAATCACATGAGTTGTTTTTTCAATCAGGTGCTAGATGATCAGAAAGTGACTCAAAATCGATATGTCTTAGAGGAACTTTATGCAACCATCGAAGAGCGGAAGAACCATCCGATTGAAGGGTCTTATACCAACTATCTGTTCAATAAAGGCATTGATAAAATATTGAAAAAAGTTGGAGAAGAAACCGCCGAAGTGATCATCGCATCCAAAAACCACAGCATTCCAGAAATGACTTTAGAAATATCGGATCTCGTCTACCATGTCATGGTACTCATGGTCAATGAAGGGATTACCTTACCGATCATTGCGGATGAACTTTCCAAAAGAAGACAGTTGAAAGCAGGAAAATAATCATGATTGACCAACACACACATACAAGATACTCACCAGATGCTGATCAGAAAACGACATGCTTAAGTTACGTCAACCAAGCAAAATTGCTTGGTTTTTCAGGTGTGATGGTCACAGATCATGTGGACTATGACTCACCTGATCCCCTTTTTCAAGAGATGATCGATTACGATGTCTATTTTAAAGATA
This sequence comes from Acholeplasmataceae bacterium UBA6190, assembly GCA_002422045.1. Classification (GTDB taxonomy): domain Bacteria; phylum Bacillota_I; class Bacilli_A; order Acholeplasmatales; family Acholeplasmataceae; genus Peloplasma. The sequence goes on along the minus strand of DITG01000068.1, from coordinate 19,828 downwards.
TCGAACATGTCAGAAAACAAACAGGTTTTGATATTCGTGTCGGTGTGGAGTTGGGGTATCAGGCATGTTCTATCTCGAAGATGAAAGCGTTGGTTTCAGCCTATCCTTTTGATCTAGTGATCATGTCATTGCATCTAGTCGATGGAGAAGATCCATATTATGGAGACTACTTCAAGGGAAAAACTCAGGAAGAAAGCATCAGAAGATATTTCAAAGCTGTTTTAAAATCGGTCGAACAATTCGATGATTTTGATGTTTACGGTCATTTGGATCACATCATCAGATACGGAACATTTGAGACTAGAACGTATGATCTCAAACGGTATCAAGATTTGATTGATGAGATATTAAAAACGATCATACGAAAGGGAAAAGGGATAGAAATCAACATGTCAGGTATTGATGACATTACAAAATCACCCTATCCATCAATAGACGTCTTGAAACGATATAAAGCACTTGGTGGAAAGATCATCACGATCGGTTCAGATGCACATACATTCAGGGATCTCGGTCGATATTTCCTAGAAGCCAAATCCATATTGATTGATGTCGGCTTCGATGAGATTGCCATTTATCAAGAGAGAAAACCAGTCTTTTTCAATATTCACGAGGTTCTATGATGAAAAAAAGAGCACTCATCAGTGTCTATGACAAAAAAAACATCTTGCAAGTTGCTTCCTTTTTGAAACAAGAGGATTACGACATCATCTCAACCGGAGGTACCGCTTCGCATCTCGAACAGGCAGGTTTTCCAGTGATTCGTGTCGAAGAATTAACAGGATTCCAGGCACTTATGGAAGGTCGTGTCAAAACACTGAGTCCCATCATATATGCTGGCGTGCTTGCAAGAAGAGCACAGGATTTGGATATGAAAACACTTCAAGACATGAAGATTGAAACCATCGACCTTGTGATTGTCAATCTTTATCCATTTGAGGAAGCACTCAATCAAGGAAAAAAATCCGATGATCTCTTGGAAATGATTGATATCGGTGGGGTATCATTAATCAGAGCTGCAGCAAAAAATTACATATCTGTCACAGTCATCACGGATCCAAAAGATTATGATGAACTCATCCTACAGTTACCTGTAGACAATCTTCACTATCGAAAACTGCTTGCAGGCAAGGCTTTTTCACTGACATCGATGTATGATGCAATGATTGCCAGTCATTTCAACCAAGAAAATCACATTGATTTTCCGGAATCACTCACACTCAGCTATCAAAAAACAGAAACGCCAAGATACGGAGAAAATCCACATCAGCGCGCCGCCATTTACAGAGCATATCCCAGCAAACCCTCTGCTTTATTGGATGCTCAAATCCACCATGGAAAACAACTATCGTATAACAACATCAGAGATACCGATGCTGCCATTCATCTTTTGAAATCGTTTGATCAACCCACAGTGGTGGTTGTTAAACATATGAATCCATGTGGCGTTGCCTCAAAGAAAACTCTTTTTGAAGCATGGCAGGCAGCATACGAAGCAGATCCTGTGTCTATTTTCGGAGGCATCGTCGCAACCAATCAAACAATTGATCTCATCACAGCCCAAGCGATGCATTCGTTATTTTTAGAAATCATCATTGCCAAAGATTATGACAAGGATGCTTTAAAGTGTTTGAAACAAAAAAAGAATCTGAGAATCTTGACTTATCCGGAATACGCATTGGATCAGAAAGAAATGGTTTCTATTGATGGAGGTATGCTCTATCAGGATGTTGATGGTGTTGAACTGGATATCCATGATTTTCAGGTGGTTACAGAAAGAAAACCAAGTTTAAATGAAATGAACGACATGCTTTTTGCGATGAAAGTCGCCAGACATGTCAGAAGTAACGCCATCGTGATTGCTCAAGATCAAACAACAAGAGGGATTGGCGCGGGACAGATGAATCGCGTTGGAGCTGCGAATATTGCATTAGAACAGGCTGGACAGAATTCGGAAGGTTCTGTACTAGCATCCGATGGGTTCATACCCATGATTGATACTGTGATGTTGGCTCATCAACATGGCATCATATCCATCATACAACCAGGAGGATCCATCCATGATGATGATGTCATTCGAGCATGCAATGACCATCATCTTGCCATGGTCTTCACGAAAACCAGACATTTCAAGCACTGAACACGGATTTGAACCATGATGACCTGTGATATAATCATCTCAAAGGTTCACTTCTGAGGTGTACATGAAAATCAAAGATATGATTTGGATGATGGGTATCTTAGCGTTCTCGATGATATTGATTGTTCCTGACACGAGAATTCTATTCAATGACTATACTCTTCGTTTTCCCTATCTGATGGGTTTTATCAAAACAGCATATTTGGCAACCATGGGTGAGATTCTCGTGTTTCGGATAAAAACAGGATCCTATGCGATTGGCAAAACAATCTGGATGAAGTTATTGGTCTGGGGACTCTTGGGTATGGTTTTCGTCTTTATATTCAAAATATTCTCTTCAGGTGTCATCGCTGCACAAACAGCACATCTATTGCCATCTCTTGAAGGTTCTATATTTCTTTCAAAACTGTTGACCGCTTTTCTCACGAGTTTGATGATGAATGTGTTTTTTGCCCCAACATTCATGTTTTTCCATAAGATCACGGACAGTTATATCGATCAATCCGGTGGATATCTTGCTCGAATGTTTCATTTGCCACTCTCAAAAGTCATCGATTCGATACAACTCAAACACTTCGTATCGTTTGTCGTACTCAAAACAATCCCGTTATTTTGGATACCTGCCCACACCATCACATTTCTGTTACCAGAACAGTATCGAATACTGATGGCTGCCTATTTATCGATCGCGCTTGGTATTTTGCTTTCCATTTCCAATAGAAGTCGTCATTAGAATTGATGAGTGCATATGCGCTCATTTTTTTATTTTAGGTCATATGCGCACTGTTTATTCAAAATAATGAGGATTATAATAGAATCATCAAACATATAGGAGGGCAGACAGTGAACTCGACATTACCATTTTCAAGTTATGAAAAGATCATCAAAGCGCAGAACTACTTCATTCAAAAAAATGTTCAAATCGATGATATCAAGATACTCGACAATTCCGCATATTCAGAATGGAAAACACAGTATAATATCAATAACTCAACCGATTCTACACAATCCATACCCAAGCTCATCAGGTCACTCAAGAAAAAAGAAGTTAAAGCGATGGAGGGTAACCAAGCCATTCAGTGTTTCAGAGATACCAGCAAGCAGGCACTCAATTTCTTTGCAGTGACAGAAGATCAATGCTTGTTCAGTTTCAAGATCAAGAATGCCAAATTCTTTACTTATGATGATGCAGTGTGGTTGTCCATTCATGTGTTTCCGGAAGTCATCTTGTACAGTCCCTATACACATCATTCGTTTGTTTGCAATCAAGATGGGTATCAGTTTTTCTTCTAAACAGCAAAGAGCCGTAGGAACGGCTTTTTTCTTCGTGTGAAATTGGCGATATTTTTGACATTCATCCATAAGGTTGATATAATACAAATAGCCGACCGACCGTTCGGTCGGCGATATGTCATCAACCAAGGAGTTACACCATGAGTTCTTATAGCGTTAAAAAACCAATTACTGTCCTGATGGGCATCCTGATTGTCATTGTCCTAGGACTTTTTTCAATCACCAGATTGCCTCTGACTTTATTCCCAGAGATTAATTTGCCATTTGTTGTCACCATTACAACATTTGAAGGCAGAACTCCTGAAGAGGTCGAAACTGAAGTTTCCAAAAAGATTGAAGCGACTGTTTCGACGATCGGAAACTTCCAAGAAGTCTACTCCATGTCCAATGAACATTTTGGCATTTCTGTCATCACATTTGCTGAGTCCTCCAACATGGATTCGATTGTCGTTGAACTGAGAGAATTGCTCAATAATATCAGTTTTGCCGATGGTGTAGGAAACACAAGAATCTTACGCATCAGTCCTGATATGCTGCCAGTCATGACAGTGACTCTGTTTAGAACTTATGCGGATGATCCTTCAGATGAAGAAGCATTGATCAGAAATACCGAATGGATTCAAAGAGATTTATTGGTCACTTTGCAAAGCATTCCAGGTGTCGCTGATGTGAGAATCAGAGGAGAAGCGGATGTCATTTTAAACGTCAAACTGGATCAAGCCATCATTGACGGATATGGGATCACACATGATGATGTCTTGCAAGCGATTGAAGACCAAAACGTTGGCGGTTTGATTGGCGTTGCCTTGGATTCTGGTGAAATCAGAATGCTTTATCTCGGTGACAAACCAAGTACGTTAGAAGATATCTCGAATCTCCCGATTTTAAACGATGGCGGAAATGTCATCCTACTTTCGGATTTGGTCCAGACAGATGGCATCAGTTATATCAATGCCAATACCGAATCCTATTCAAAAATCAACGGTATCCAAGGTATTCAAGTTTCATTTTTGAAACAGGCTGATTATGGCATCACCGAAGTCACAGAAAATATCATTGCAAAACTGGATGCCATGGAGGCCGAAGCGGGATTAGATGCGCATTACTCTATTCTTCTAGATCAAGGCGAATACATCAATCAATCGATCAGTTCAGTCCTACAAAATATCATTTTAGGTGCGATTTTAGCCATCTTTATTTTATTCATTTTCTTGAAAGATGTGAAACCGACGTTGATCGTCGGACTTGCGATTCCAATTTCTGTCATCGCAGCATTCATGTTGATGTATTTCACCAACATCAGTTTGAACTTGATCTCCATGGGAGGTCTGGCACTCGGTATCGGGATGCTCGTGGATAATTCGATTGTCGTCATTGAGAATATCTTCAGAATGATTTCTGAAGGAAAATCGAAAACAGAAGCAGCAATCTTAGGTGCGAAGCAGGTCGCTTCGGCCATCACATCTTCGACACTGACGACCATGGCTGTCTTTCTACCAATCGTTTTCATTGAAGGACTCGTCGCGGATGTGTTCATTTCCATGGCACTCACCATTGCATATTCACTGGGAGCATCATTATTCATCGCACTGACCATGGTTCCAGCAATGGCATCCAGAATGCTTAATGATCGCAACGATAAGCCTGAAGGAAAAGTCATTCGTTCACTTAAAAAAGGTTATGTCAAGTCAGTCACTTATACACTCAAGCACAAATGGCTCACGATGGGTGTTGTCCTGATTTTATTGGCTTCATCGGTAGGACTCGTCGCGATGAAAGGATTTATCTTCTTGCCTACTTCAGATGAAGGTACGGTAAGCATCACAGTCACTCTCGCCAGTCAGGTTCCTTTTGAACAAAGAGCGTTATTTGCTGATGAAATCACAAAAGATTTACTCGAGATGGATGATATTGAAAATGTTTCGGCATCCATCAATGGTGGAAGTTTGTTCGGATTTGGCATGATTTCAAATGCTTCTTCAGGACAACTGGAAATGACCATCAATTTGACAAAAAACAGAAAAGAATCGACCAAGGACAATGTGTTACTGATCAGAGCGCTGTTTGCCGATTTTGATTATTCGAGAGTCACTGGCCTCGATGAAAGTCAAGTGATCGAAGTTGAAGTCGCCGAGCAAAACAGCACAGGATCCTTTGGACAAGCCCAAGGCATCAATATCAAGGTCAGTGGCTACGACTTGCAAACGCTTGAACTGATTTCAAATGAGATCACATCAATCATCAGTACCGTTCCTGGCGTTGTGAAGCCAGATAACGGCATCAGCAAAGCAGCAGACAACGTGAAAATCACGGTTGATCTGGAACATGCCATGGCTTATGGACTGACCAATCGTGCGGTCATGGATAACATTGCCTATTTGTACACAAACTTAGATTCGCTAGGCTCATCAGCTTCGCTTGTTGTCAATATCGAAGGTGTTGATTATACGCTTGATTTGCCTTCTGAAGCATTGACTGGCGGTATCACGTTTGATGTATTTGGAGATTATTTGAATTTCTTAGGCGGCATTCTGATGTTTGACGCACCCACACGGTCGATGATTGATCGTTATATCGAATCATCGAATCAAGGCATCTATGTGATCAACGCGATGCTTCCAGGCTATGTGCCAGGTTCACCCTTGCAACTTGTTGTCAATCCATTTCTCAAGGTCGTTGGTGGCGAATTGGTGATGAATCCGATGTCCATGGATCCGACATTGCTGTCACTTGCGCTTGCGCCTCTTTATACAACAGATTCTGAAACGAGTATTGCCTCAATTGATCGTGTCACTGGGTTTGCAACCATCAACACCGATGGGTCTTCGAGATATCTGACGGTTACCGCACAAGTGAGTGAAGGTTATAATATCACCCTGGTATCTCAAGAAGTGAACAGACTGGTCAATCAATACCTTGAATCTAGTACGTTCAAGACATTTGGCAATGGTTATACAGTCACTTTCCAAGGTGAAAGCGAAGATATCCTACAAGCCGTTTTTGAATTATCGCTTGCAGCACTTGTTGCTATCTTGTTGGTTTACATGGTCATGGCCATCCAGTTTCAATCTCTGGTGTATCCACTCATCATCTTAGGCACCATTCCACTGGCATTTACCGGAGGCATGTTCGCTCTACTCATCACGAATTCCTATCTCAGCTTGGTTTCCATCATGGGATTCATCATCTTGATCGGTGTTGTTGTCAACAATGGTATCGTCTTGATTGACTATATCAACAAACTCAGGGAAGAAGGACATAAGGTCATCGATGCCATCCTGTTGGCAGGACAGACTAGAATTCGTCCAATTCTGATGACAGCACTCACCACCATCTTGGCACTCCTGACACTTGCACTTGGCTTTGGAGAAGGTGCTGAGTTGTTGCAACCGATGGCCATCACCGCCATCGGAGGATTGATTTATGCAACCGTATTGACATTGGTTGTCATTCCGACCATCTATGCTGCTATCAATCGTAAGACTATTCGAAAAGAGGAAGCACAACATGCAAACCACGAAGGATAAGATACTGGCAGCTGTTGTCAGCTATATCAAAGAAGGCATGACCGATCAGATTTCATTGGCTAAGATTGCAAATGATGCTGTGATTGGCAAAAGCACTGTTTACGAGTATTTCAAATCAAAAGAAGAAATGATTGAAGAAACCTATCAGTATCTGTTATCAACCTATGAATCGATATTGCTCAAGGATTTGGAAGACATGAGTTTCAAAGGTGCTTTCATCGAACAACTCGAGAGAAATCTCGTTGTCATGGAAGATGCGGCATCCATCATGGATATGCTGATGAATCATCATGCGGAGCAGTTTTACAAATTTGGGAAATCACTGGAACCCAAAGTATTGGAGTTGCAACAGAAAATCAAGAAAAGATTTGAAGATATTCTCTACTTGGGCGTCGTTGAAGGGGTCATCCTTCCCAGAATACCCAAACCTTATGACGGATATGTGATCCAAGCCATCATGACCGGATTACTGTTTCAGTATGTAAACCATAAAATGGATATCAATCGGGAACAACTTCTTGAATTGATTTATGAAGAAGTCTTAAGACGCATCCAAAGCTAAAAAACAGGGACCTCAGCGGGTCCCTGTATCATTTTCATGAGATTTCCAAAACGCAATCAGTGGTTGTTTCAAATCCTTGGGCTGACTGATGATTTCAATGTTTTTCCATTCGATAGGAAATAGTTTGCGATATGTCTGGGTGGTGAATCGATCATCAATCAAGATAGCAATCCCATAGTCTGAATCTCTCCTGATCACTCTACCAACCGCCTGGATGACTTTGTTCATGCCAGGATACGTATAAGCATACTCAAATCCTTTGTTGAATGTTTTCTGATAATATGATTTGAGTTGATTGTTTGATTCGGACAATGAGGGTAAACCGACGCCTACGACAATCACCCCATTAAGCATATCTCCGACATAATCGATACCTTCAGCAAACATACCACCCATGACAAAGAATGCAAGCTGAGATCGTTCATTCTTTTCCTTGAACCTTTCAAGAATGAGATCTCGTAGTTCGATTTGCATATCCTTTTCTTGAATGATGATATCTGCATTGAGCTCGGTAGGTAACAAATCGATGACTTGTTTCATGTAGAGATAAGAGGGAAAGAAGACAATATAGTTACCTTTTTTAGATTCCAGGACATTCATGATGGTTTCAACGACCAAAGGTAAAGAAGACGTTCTGTCCTGATAGCGTGTCGAGATTTGATTCATCAACACAATTTTCAGTTTTTCAGGCTTGAATGGCGATCTGATCTTCAGAGTTTCGCCTTCTTTTTCTGTGAGTAGTGTCATATAGTAATCGATGGGATAAAGTGTTGCTGAAAAGAAGACAGTGCCATAAGCTTTATTTTTGACGGTATCATGAATGAACTCGCTCGCATCCAGACATTGTAGTGTTAATGATACATCACCATCTTCGAGACGAAGGATATTGGTCACATAAGCATCATTGTAGAAGTCAAAGATGATGACAAAAGAAAGCAGTGAAAGATAATACTCCATCACATCGCTTTTTCTTGAGTACTTTGGCTGTTCCTTGAGGGCGTTTTCGATCTTTTTCATGAGATGTTTGATCGCATCTAAGAAGTTTGGGTCAAGGTGAATGAAGGTTAAGAAAGGTTCGATATTGAGTTGTTCTTCAAATCGATCATATTGATCAAGCACTTTTTTAACAGCGTTCCGGATACTTGGCTTTAACTTTGAAGCAGCACGTCTTAACAGGATGAAATCTGACTTGATCAACGTTGATGAATACATGTCTCTTGATCTTTGAATCATGTTATGTGCCTCATCAACCAAGATCAGTGGCTTGAAACTCGAATCATCAAAATAGCGAATCAGATGAATTCTCGGGTCAAAGGCATAGTTATAATCACAGATGATGACATCAACAAAATAGGAAACAAAGAGTGAAAATTCAAATGGACAGACAGAGTGCTTTCTTGCATAACGTTCGACAACTGCCCGAGACATGAGTGTTTCGTGCATGAAAATATCTTTGGTAGCCTCTGAAAGTCTATCGAAAAACCCTTTGGCAAACGGACATTTTTCAGGATCACATTCTCTTTTTTCTAAGAAACAGATGGTATCTTTTGACGTGATCTCAAGTGTTTTGGTTTCAAGTCCAGCCTCATGAAGCATATCCATGGATTCTAAGGCTACACGCTTGCCTTGCGTTTTTGCTGAGAGATAGAAAATCTTTTGATTGTCTTCGTGAAGCGATTTCAAGGTAGAAAACAATGCTGCCATCGTCTTCCCAATCCCTGTTGGGGCAATTGCATAAAGAATGTCATCTTCCATCATGGTACGATAGACCGCAGACATCATCTCCCGTTGACCTCTACGATAGGTATCAAAAGGAAAGACCAACGTTTGAAGTGAATCCAGTTTTCTCAGATTGTGGGCGTGGACAATATCAAGCCATTTGGCATATTCCAGAATCGAGGACTCAAAAAACGTTTGAAGCAAGTCAACATCAAAAATATCCGGAAAGTGTCTCATCTTGTAATCCGATAATTGGATATAAGTGACTCGACCGTGGATATCTGTTAAATTCATCGCGCGCATGTACATGTACGCATACATCTTTAACTGTGCATGATGTTCCTGATTCATGGTGAAATCATCGGTAAAAATCGGATATCTCGTACTCTTGATTTCCTCGATGAGGGTGATATCATCCCGAACCAAAATACCATCGATTCTGCCTGAAATCACCAGTTCGTAATCGTGGTTTTTCCACACAATACTGATCGAGACTTCACTTTGATCGGTTGATGCATATTGACTTTGTACGTATTGATGGGCTCTGGTACCTTCAAGCAAGGAAACGTTTTGAAATGTCTCAGATGACAAGTCACCCGATGCATAAAGAAAACCAACCAGTTCACCAACACCTATTTTGTATGTTTTCATAAATACCTCACCTGTATGATAACATGCAAGATGACATTTTTGAACAAATGGTCTACAATGAATGTATAGAAATCAAAGGGAGGAATCGATTTGCAACAGAAACTCACCAGAGGTCCACTCTTGGACACAAAAGGTCTCCTCGTTGAAGCTGGCTATCATACAGCACTTGTCAAAGCCTATGACCGTAGCGCAGTCAAAGTCAAAGGACTCAGAATCAAGGAATGGGATTATTATTATGTTGGTAACGCATCATATGGGGTTGCCTTAACGGTAGCGGATAATGATTATTTGTGGCTCACATCTGTCACATGGTTTGATTTTGAACAGAAGAAAGAAAAATCATCCACAAATATCGGATGGTTTCCTCATGGAAAGCTCAAGATGCCAGAATCTTCTGACAGAGGCAATGTCATCTTCAACAAAAAGAACCATGCGATCTCTTATGTGCTTGAAGGAAAAAACAGGCACATCACGGCAAATGTCAAAAACTTTCAAAAAGGTGTGGATCTGTCAATAGACTTGGTGCTTCAACCCACGATTAAGGACTCCATGGTCATCGCGACACCTTTTTTGAAACCAAAACATTTCTACTACAATCAAAAAATCAACCTTCTCAAGGCGAGAGGCTATGTCAAACTAGGTGATCAAAACTATAATTTCACGGATGCTTACGGTGTCCTTGATTGGGGTAGAGGGGTTTGGACATACAAGAATACGTGGTATTGGTCCTCGCTATCTGGTATTCAAAACGGTCAAAAAATCGGTTTCAATCTAGGCTATGGATTTGGTGACACAAGCAAGGCAACTGAAAATATGCTTTTTGTCAATGATCGGACCTTTAAACTGAATGATGTTGTCTTCAACATTCCAGTCATCAACAACAAAGATGACTTCATGTCTCCTTGGATCATCCAATCAGACTCCAAAGATATTGATTTGGTGTTCACACCCATCTTAGACAGACATTCGAATACGAACATTCTGATTCTCCAGTCCATGCAACATCAGGTCTTTGGATATTTTTCAGGTACATTCAAACTGTCTGATCAAGAGACGCTTGAAATCAAAGAGATGATTGGATTCGCTGAGAAGGTTTCTAATCGCTGGTAAATACTTAAGCACAAAAGACCACCATGGCTTTGTGTGGGAAAGCCCCATCATGAAGCCATTTTGTATTTATTTGCTGATACTACGTATCAAAATCACGAAAAATTTCTTTTGTTAAATTAAGACAACATGGTTGAAATCAATGATTAAAGACGCTATAATACAAACAACCCTTTCAAGATATTGATATGGTTGCAGGGGATAAATTAGAAGAGGTGGATAAGATGTATGTAGTCAAAAGAAACGGAACTAGGGAGCCGTTTGACTTAAAGAAAATCGCAAATGCGATGCAAAAGGCATATAAAAATGTCGGAGAAAACTTCTCCGATGAAGAGTGTCTGAAACAAGCATCGGAAATTGCCAAGCCTTACAAAAATCTAGAAGTGACAATCGAAACCATCCAGGACGATGTCGAACTCTATTTGATGAAGAAAAAGCAGTATGATGCTGCAAGAGCTTATATCAAGTATAGAGAAAAGCAAAAGACAGATCGTGAAAATCCATGGGGAGATAACGACGAACGTCAGGATCTTATATTGAAGAAATATCTGATCAACGGAGAAGACAAGAAGGATTTCATCAAGCGTATTGCTTTCGGTAAGTCTTCACTTGAAAAGATTCTCAGACGCAAGGAAGCAATCTTTGGTGGCAGAAACCTTTATGCGATTGGCAGAGAAGGTAATATCACAGGTTCGAACTGCTATGTCGTCAAAGACCCAGAAGATAGTTTAGAATCGATTTATAAGGTTGACTATCAGATCGCAAGAACCTATAGTTATGGTGGCGGACAAGGCATGAACTTATCCAAGATCAGACCGAAGGGTGCGAAAGTCAATAACTCTTCCAATACCACACCAGGTGTGATGGTATTCGCTGAAAAATACTCACACACGACGCTAAACACGCAACAAGACAACCGTAGAGGTGCCTTGATGCTTGTTCTCAATATCGATCATCCCGATATCATTGATTTCATCACCACCAAACTGGATTTGTCCAAAGTCAATGGTGCAAACATTTCGATCGCAGTCACTGATGACTTCATGAATGCTGTCGAAAACAATGAAACATGGGTCATGAGATTTGAAACACCCTATGAATTGATTGAAAAGAAGATCAATGCAAAAGATCTCTTGTCATTGGTTGGATACGCGGCACATACCATGGGCGATCCAGGTGTTGTCTTCATTGATCACATGAATGATTATCATTTCCTATCCGAATATCCAGATGTCAAATTCACTGCCACCAATCCATGTGGCGAACAACCCCTGATGCCCCATGGTTCATGTAACTTGGGTTCCATCAATTTGAATGCGTTTGTCAAAAACCCATTCACCGATCATCCCGTGTATGACTGGGACAGATTCGATTTCGTTGTCTCAGAAATGATTTTAGCACTCGATGATCTACTCACCATGCTCGGTGATCGCCATGCATTACCAGAACAAAGAGAACATGTCATTCAGTTCCGTGAAGTCGGACTCGGTGTCATGGGTCTGGCTGACCTTGCACTTTCCATGAGACTGCGTTATGGATCACAAGAATTCCTTGAGTTCTTGGATAAACTGATGAGAAGAATGCTAAATTCAGCTGCGAAAGCATCCGCACTCCGTGCTAAAGAACTTGGAGCATTCCCAAGATTCGATTATGACAAGATCTCAAGATCGACGTTCTATCAAGTCGGCATCGATCCAGATACCGATGAACTCATCAAGAAGTATGGTATGAGAAACTCCAGACTGTTATCGATTGCGCCAACGGGATCGATTTCCAATATCTTAGGCGTAAGTGGCGGCGTAGAGCCATTCTTCCAAATCAATTACACCAGACGTATTGTCTCCATGTTTGATGAAGAAAAGACAATCACCATTTGGGAAAAGACGCCACTCGCACTTGCGAAGGCACTCGGTGTTGAACCAGAAAAACTACCCGATTGGGCACTGATCACTTCACAGAATATCGATTTCATGGAACGCGCACATGTTCAGGCAACGATCCAGAAATATGTCGATACCGCCATCAGTTCAACATTCAACATTCCCAACGCAGCAACCGTCGATGATGTCAAGAATATTTATAAGACTGCATGGAAACTCGGATTCAAGGGTGCTACCGTCTTTAGAGACCGTTGCGCGAAGATTGGTATTCTCGCAGGTATCAATGAGAACACTGAAGATTTGAATCCCGCGACCCCCCCTCATGTTCATCTTGAAGAGAAATGGATCAACAAGAAGACCAATGAAGTCAGAGAATATGTCACACACATCACAGTTTCACAGACAGGATATATCCCCGAAAAGATTGAAAGAGAACTTTGCCCGCTTTGTGGCGATGTTCTGGTCAAGAAACAGGGTTGTATCCACTGTAATAACCAAGAATGTGATTACGAAAAGTGTGCAATCTAAATCATCAGAAGACATACCCAACCAAGGTATGTCTTTTTTTATGGTATAATTATGATAACAAATTGAGGAGATCAAACCTTGAATCTACGACTCGAAAGCCTCCCACTAGAACTTCAAAAAATCATAGGAACAGAACCCTATATCCAAGACGATATGGGTCTTTCATCATCATCAGTCTATATATTTGAACATATGGTGTTGAAAATTGATCAGATCAACTCAGAATCCATACGCGAATTCGAAGTGCTCAAGTTTTTGGAACATCGTTTACCAGTCCCTCAAATCATCTACCATCATATCGATGCAGAGTTCAGTTATCTGTTGATGGAAAAGATTCAAGGACAAATGCTCTGTGACAGAGACTACATCAGTCAACCTGAACTGCTTGTCGAATGTCTTGCAGATGGGCTCAAAGCTTTATGGCAGATACCGATTGGTGATTGCCCGTTTGATGCGTCCATTGCACAAAAGTTAAAAACCGCAGCATACAATGTGACAGCACAGCTTGTCGAAGTGGAACACTGGGACTTAAGCTTTAACGATTTCAAATCACCTGAAGATTTACTCAGTTATCTGAAGTCAAATCAACCCATTGAAGATCAAGTTTTTTCACATGGTGATTATTGCCTGCCCAATATCATCTATGAAGGAAAACAACTCAAAGGTATGATCGATTTGGGTCGTGCTGGTGTTTCATCGAAATGGCAAGACATCAGTCTAGCGGTCAGATCACTAGAGTACAATCTTGGAACTGATGCATATAGAGCCCTATTCTTTCATAAACTAGGCATTGAGGACAATCATCATCTGATTCGCTATTATATGCTTGTCGATGAATTGTTTTAATCAACACACGACTTGACAAAGTCAAAGATTTGAATACAATATTTTTTGGAGGCGATAACATGGCTAAAACACAATCATTTAAAACAGAATCTCAAAAATTACTTCATTTGATGACCCATTCGATCTACACGCAGAAGGAAATTTTCTTAAGAGAACTGATCTCTAATGCAAGCGATGCGATCGACAAGCGTCATTATCTGTCTCTGACAGACAACAAGGTCCCGAGTGACACATATGAAATTTGGTTAACGCCAAATGCAAAAGACAACAAACTGGTCATTGCAGACAACGGTATTGGTTTTACAGAAGAAGAGTTGATTGATAACCTCGGAACGATTGCTCAATCAGGATCCAAGGCATTCATGGAGAAAATCGAAAACAAAGATGTTACGATTATCGGTCAGTTTGGTGTAGGCTTCTATTCATCCTTCATGGTTGCCAAAGAAGTGATCGTTGAAACCAGATCTCCTTACGCAGAAACTGGATATCGCTGGAGTTCTTTGGGTGAAGATTCATACACGATTGAAGAAATTGATAGAGAAACGATTGGGACGACCATCATCTTGCACCTAAGAGATGACGATAGTGAAAATGAAGACAACTTCTCACAATACACCAACACGTACACACTGAAGAATTTGGTCAAGAAATACTCTGATTATGTCAGATACCCCATCAACATGATGGTTGAAAAAACCGAAGACAAAAAAACATCTCAGGTCAAAGAGACGCTCAATCAGATGACGCCGATTTGGAAAAAGCCAAAAGCAGAAGTCAAACCAGAAGAAATGAATGAGTTTTACAAGCATCAGTTCAATGATTTTGAAGATCCAATCAAAGTCATTCATACCGACGTTGAAGGCATGCTGACCTATACAGCCCTTTTATTCATTCCTAAAAAGCCACCCTATGACTTTTACAGTGAACATTATGAAAAGGGACTGCAACTCTATTCCAAAGGTGTTTTCATTCAAGGTAAAAACAAAGATCTCATTCCTGATTACTTTAAGTTTGTCAAAGGTTTGGTCGATTCAGCGGATTTATCCTTAAACATTTCGAGAGAACTCTTGCAGCATGACCGTCAATTGAAGAAAATTGCAACTCATCTTGAAAAGAAGATCAAGAGTGAACTGGAAAACATGCTTCAAAACGATCGTGACAAATATATCGAGTTCTATGATGCCTATAAGATTTCCCTGAAGTATGGCATTTATGAAATGTTTGGAGCAAACAAAGATAAACTGATAGATCTCATCATGTTCAAGACATCAACTTCCGATATCTACACAACATTTAAAGAATACGTTGAACGCAAGCCTGAATCGCAAAAAGCGATTTATTATGCAACAGGTAAATCCAAACAAGCCATCAATGCACTGCCACAGATGGACGTCATGAAAGACAAAGGATATGAAGTGTTGGTTTTAACTGACGAAATCGATGAATTCATGATTCAAGTCATTCAAAATTATCAAGATATTCCATTCAAGTCGATTCAAAAAGACGAAGCGGATTTCATTGATGACGATCAAAAGAAACACTTGAAGTCTAAAGAAAAAGAAAACAAAGATATCTTAAAGGCCATTAAGGAAGCATTGAAAGACAAGGTCAAAGATGTCAAGTTATCTGCTAGACTCAAGGAAGCACCAGTATGCCTGGTCTCTGGTGAAGGTATCAGCATGGAAATGGAAAAGATTCTCAAAACCATGCCGAATGCCACCAATGTCCATGCAGATAAGATTTTAGAGATCAATCCGGATCATGAATTGTTTGGTGCACTGAAGAAAGTGCACGAACACTCAGAGGGCAGTGTCAAAGACTATGCGTCCATCTTGTATCATCAGGCACTACTGATTGAAGGATTGCCGATTGAAGATCCAACGGAGTTTACGCAAAGTCTCATCAGACTGATGATTGAAGCATCCAAATAAGGAGAACATATGAAAACAATCCATACTGACCATGCACCCAAAGCCATCGGACCTTACAGCCAAGGCGTTTTAGAGGGTCAGACACTCTATGTGTCCGGCCAGATTCCGTTTGTGCCAGAGACCATGACCAAGGTCGGAGAAGACATTGAGTCACAGACACTACAATGTTTGAAGAATGTGCTTGCGATTGTCGAAGGTGCCGGATTGACCAAGGAAAACATTGTCAGATGCACAGTTTTCATGATTGATATGGCGGATTTTTCTAAAATGAATGATGTTTATGCAACTTTTTTTGGTGATCACAAACCAGCAAGAGCAGCTGTCGAAGTCAGAAGACTCCCGAAGGATGTCTTGGTTGAAATTGACGCGATTGCTGTGAAGTATTGACAAATCGATGGATTCAGAAGCCCGAGAATGTTATTCTGCATTTTCGGGCTTTTATCATCTTCACGAATACTCAAATCTGATGTTGTTTTCATCTGTTTTCACTCTCAAAAACAGTTATTTATCATAAATAACATCGATATTTCAGAGAAATAGACAGGAATAGAACAGAGTTTATGAAAAGGAATGAAAACATATTTCAAGCCATCAGGGACGGTGTTTTATGTTGCTTCCAGTTTGTGATAACAGACGAACAGTGATATAATATGATTAAACTTTCAGGTGACTTTTTCTCCATGCCATCTGATTCCCTCATCTATGATGAAAGATAGAAAGCGGTGACTCTATGAATGATCAAAAGAAAACATTGTCTGTCGACCAGACAACGTTGAAGAACACGTATCTCTACACGGGTGCGCTGGCGATTCTGGCACTTGCTGCAATCGTCATCTTCGGACTCAATGTCTTGTTGATGATTGTTGTTGCTTATGCGACAGGCCTGGCATTCGAGTTTTTGTTTGCCAAACTCAGGAAAAAACCACTGGACTACGGTTGGATGGTGACTCCGCTACTGGTTGCGCTGTTACTGCCACCAACAGCACCCTGGTGGCTCGTCCTGTATGCAACAGGATTCGGACTTGTCTTTGGCAAACTGATTTTTGGCGGATCTGGGAAATACATCTTTAATCCAGCGTTGGTTGGAGCTTTATTTGCGTATATCTCATTTGCCCAATATGCGGTTGCCATCAGTTGGCCAATCCCTGGTAGTGACTTGCTTGCAGGAGCAACGCCATTGTTGTCCCTCAATCGCGGACAGGATATCGGTTATTCAGTCGTTCAGTTACTGCTCGGACAAGCACCAGGCACAACAGGTGAAACATTCAGACTGGGCATCATCATCTTAGGGCTCGCTTTGCTTGCCTTGAAAGTCTTTGATTGGAAAGTACCGGCTGCTTATCTCGGTACTGTTGTCATCGTCAACGGCCTTGGCATTTTGATTGATCCGACGCTCTTCAGAGATCCTTTCATGAATTTACTCGTTGGCGGTCTGCTCTTTGGCGCATTCCTGCTTGCCGGAGATCCAACGGTTGCTCCCAAGAATTCCTATGCTAAACTCATTTACGGTGTCGGTCTCGGTTTGCTCACAGTGATGATCCGTATCTTTGCAACCTGGGCTGAAGGTGTCACCTTTGCACTCATCATCATGAGTGCGATTTCACCACTGATTGACAGTCTCTTTGACAAAAAGACTGAGGAGGTAGCGGCATGAAACAATATCTCAAATTGATTCTTTTTGTTCTGATCCTAGGTTCAATCACATCAGGATTGCTCGTTGGCATGGATCTCCTTACCAGAGACAGAATCGAAGCCAACAAAGAAGCACTCATCAAATCAACCATTTTGGATGCTCATGGCATTCCCTATACATTTGCAAACATTCATGAAGTCTTTGCTGATACCATCACGATTGAAGAAATCGATGGGTTGAAATTCTATATCAACGATGCAACAGGATTTGTTTCATTCGAATTCCTCGGTGGTGGTGTGTGGGGTCCGATTCGTGGTGTATTGACACTCGATGATGATTTCCAGACGATTGTTAAAATTGGCATCCTTGAACAGGAAGAAACTCCAGGTTTGGGCGGTATCATCGCTGAATCCCGTTATCTTGCAACATTCGTCGGCAAGCTCATGGTTCCGAGTCTAGAAATCAATAAAGATTCAAGTCCCAACAAAGACAATGAAGTTGACGCCATCACAGGCGCAACCAGAACATCCAAAGCATTTGAATTGCTCATCAATGAAGCATACACTCTGCATCTTGCAGCGTGGGAAATGAGATAGGAGGATAGCACATGAAACTCATTCGATTAAGATATAAGAAGTGGTTCAATATCCTCAAAGACGGTATTTCCAGACAAAATCCGATTGTGATTGCAGTTTTAGGGATCTGTTCATCGCTTGCGGTGACCAACCGAGTCGACAATGCGATTGCCATGGGTCTTGGTGTAACATTCGTTGTCATGGCTTCCTCTACGGTGATTTCATTGATCAGAAATTTCATTCCTGCAAAAGTCAGAATGGTGACGTACATGGTTGTCATCTCAACATTTGTCATCATGGTTCAAATGTTTCTCGAAGCATACTTTCCAGCGATTGCAACGCGTTTGGGCGCATATGTAGGACTGATCATCACCAACTGTATTGTCATGGGTAGAGCTGAAGCATTTGCTGTTAAAAACCCAGTCAGATATACGCTCGTTGATGGATTTGCATCCGGTATGGGTTATACATTCGTACTTGTGAGTATCTCTATCATTCGTGAACTGCTCTCAGCAGGTTCCATTCTCGGACTGACCATTCTTTCGGATTCATTTCCAAGATGGACGGTCATGACATTAGCACCTGGCGGATTCTTCGTTCTTGGCCTCTTCATTTGGGCATTCAGAGAACTAGCCCGCTATTATGAAACGGAATAAGGAGGAAGACCATGGGAAATTTATTAGAAATGCTACTAGCATCCATACTCAATCATAATATCGCCTTGGTGTATATCCTTGGTATGTGTCCACTCATTGCCATCTCCACCAACGTCAAGAACGCCAAAGGGATGGGGATTGCTGTCGTACTGGTTGTCACCATCACAGCACTCATCAACTGGCCAATCTATCAATTGCTCAAAGCGACTCAAACTGAAAATCTTGCACTTTTGATTTTCATCATCACGATTGCAGCAACCGTCCAGATTCTTGAAATCTTCATGGAAAGATTCATTCCAAAACTCTACAATGCATTTGGTATCTTCCTGCCATTGATCACAGTCAACTGTGTGGTTCTTGCGGTTTCTCTGTTCTTTGTCAATCGTGAATACACATTTGCTGAAACCGGATTCTTCGCATTCGGTTCATCTGTCGGTTGGATGTTAGCCATCATCTTGTTGGCCGGAGTACGTGAGAAAATGGCAAATCATTCCGATGTTCCCAAAGGACTGAGAGGCAAAGGCATTACCTTCATCATCTTAGGTATTCTTGCCCTCGCATTCATTGGATTCACTGGCATCGCCAACATTTAAGGGGGAACATATGAATATATTCGTTCCGATTATTTTGGTCGGCGTCCTCTTGGTCATTGCTGTCATCCTCATCATTATTGATAAGGCATTGGGTGGCGGTGGCGAAAAGATGATTCTGATCAACGATGAGAAAGTCATCCCAGTTTCTGGGGATGACTCACTCCTCAATATACTGTCATCACATAAG
>DITG01000101.1 GCA_002422045.1 Acholeplasmataceae bacterium UBA6190 | reverse complement strand
TATAGGGTAAATACAACAGTCATTTTCGACAGTTGACCCTTTTAAAGTGAGAACCATCAAAACTGATGGTCTTTTTTTTCTCTTTATGTGGACGTTTTTATGTCTAGAAGATGATCTGCTCGTTAACATACTTATTAAATTGATATATAGTATATTCTCTACTTTAAGTTGATTAGATTATATATATTTTAAATATTGCAAAATTATTCACTGAGTGATATAATATAGTCGGAAAGTAAGAAAATAGGAAAATAAGAAAGAGGCGAATTTCATGATTATTGAGTTAAGGAAAAAATCTCAAATCACAATTCCCAAAGAAATCATTCATCAGCTAAATCTTCAAGAAAAAGACCAGCTTGACATTTCTATACAAGATGGGATTATTATCATTGAACCAGTCGCAGTCTATTCGAGAACATACATCCAAAAATTAGAAGAAACTGTAATGAGAATCAATGAGGAACCTTCAAAGTACAATGTTGGACCGTTTAAATCTGTAGAGGAAGCTATCAACTACTTAGAAGAAGCAAATGAAGATGATGAGAAAGATAAAGAACCCCAAAAATGACATACGAAATATTATTTTCAACAAGGTTTAAGAAGTCTTTTTCTAAGTTACAAGATCAAGAAAAGAGATTATTTTACAATAAGTTATCTTTATTTATAGAGAACCACAGGCATCCAAGTCTTAGAACGAAAAAAATTAAAGGTAGCGAAATTTTATTTGAGTCTAGCATCAATATGTCAATTAGAGTAATTTGGACATATCAAAATGAGAATTTGATACTGATGATAGATATTGGTCACCATGACATTTTAAACAAACTATAGATTTTTTTCATAAATTCTTATGGACTATATAGGGCATATACAACACTATATTGAGATTTCCCTTTGTTTATCCACTTTATAGTGGTGCAAAAATAAGTCGCTAGGTGCTAATTCTGTAGATGTGCTAATTTTTTTTAAAATAGGTAGAATCACACATATAAGAAGCGTAGGTTTGATACAAAGTATCAGACCATTTTTGTTTCATTATCCATTTGTTTAATTAACTTTGTCTTTTATTGAACATGAAATCGGATTTGTATTATTCTTTTTAATCGTAGGATCATACGTGGATAAAATATTGTATGATATAATAATTTAAAAAGGTGGGGGAAAAATGAAAAGAATAATGATGCTTTTGTTAATTTTTCTATTAATTGGATGTCATCAACAGTTAGATGAGGTATGCAACGAAGACATTTGTATAAATTCAGTTGAGTTTGGGATTGAAGGAACGATTTCAGTGACAAGCAATCATAGAGACACAGTCTCTTTTGAGTCCATCATAACCGATGAAATGCGAAAAATGAAAACAATAGAACTGGTTATTTATTCAAGTGAATTAAGTTTGATAGGTAGCATTGACGTTCAAGCAGATGATATACGAGATACAAAGAATCTTTTGACTGCTCAATTTACTTTCCGCTCACTTGAGCCCAGCAAGAATTATATTGCTGTCATATATTCTAGCATTTATGAAGATGATCAAAACTGGTCTGTTACCATTGCTAAAACTGAATTCACTACTGAGGACTATGTACCAATTGAACCCACTGGATTCATTGATCATATTCGTGTAGGTGAATCGTTTGTCATCTATAATATAGAATTGTTAAGTGATGATTACAGAATAATAGCATATGGTATTTTCTTGTATATAGGTGATCAAAAGATAGATGAGTTCACAGTATGGGGAGATATGCATTTAAAAAGAGTATCGACTCCTAATTTGGTTTTTAGTGATTTGATTTCAGATACTGATTATATACTTAAGTTTGATGTCATCTATGAGTCTGGAAGTGATCAACATACATTACAACTTTTTGAGACAACATTTAAAACAGAGTAAAAAGTTCCTAATTCTGGAATCATGAAGATGATAAGTCTTTGACAAATCGAAATAAAACAAAGTTTATAGTAGACAATTTACAGGCTGTTGTTCAAGTGGATGAACTATTGTGATTACCGCAGCACCACTCCATACTCAATAGCATATAAAAAACGATCATTTTATAGGCGATCAAATGAGGCTGAGTTCATGAAACCCTACGCATCACTGAAGGAATTACCTGAAAACTATCAACTAAAAGTACACATCAATATGAAATCTAGTCCAAGGGATTTTTGGATCATTCAATTCGGATCGCTCATCTTGCTTGTCCCGTTTATATTTCCCATCGTTTGGGGGTTCTTTCCATTTTTGAATGGTTGGAATCTTGAGAGCATTCAACCAGTGTTAATCTACACTTTGATCCTTCAGATTCCAATGATTGTCGTGCATGAATGGATTCACGGGATCGTATATAAACAAGGAACTGACCATAAAATAACCTATAAATTTCATGGTTTTGCGGCGTCAGCGAGTGTACCAGGAATATATTTTTATTTAAGGCATTATCTAAAAGTCGGATTGGCACCAGCTGTGTTGCTAAGCATCTTGTTTATCATTTTGACAATTTTTTCAACAGGGATATGGCAGGCTATTTGGTATTTTATGCTCGCCATTCATTTTGCCTCCTGTGTGGGTGATTTCTATGTGTCCTTCAGGATTCGCAAACTGCCCCAAGATACCTTAATTGAAGACTATGGTATCGGCATGAGAGTATACGTTCATCAGTAGAAGCATCAAACATTTTCTTGTACAGGTCTGATACAATCATCAGACTTTTTTTTATCCTTCATTTGTGATCTCTCGTATCCCTTTATTTCAGTGAACTTCGCAGAGATCAAAATATGAACCTTTTAATCCTATACAAATACTTTACTTCATCATTGATCAGATACTACTCTTTTTCATTGTATGAAAAGCATCAATCGATACTTGTAATCACCTAGTTAACAGATGTTAATTTAGAGTGAAAAAAATGAATCAATGTGTCAAAAGCTGGTATTTATAATCATCTTATTTCTTTGTGGGTATAAATATGCCTCATATATATACATGGGTCATTGTAAAAATGATATGAAATTGATATATAATAATGATATCGAACATGAATCACCATCGGGAGGGTTTTTATATGAAGATATTGAATATTTTATTCATTTTTTTGCTTATTTCCCTATTAACATCATGCTTCAATATGGATTCTGATGGATCAAATGATCCAATTTCAAAAGTCAATCTCGTTGACTTGGTCACTGCTTATCAAGAAAAAATCACAAAGATCATTGAAAACGATGAGTCATCAAACCAATTAACTTCAGCAATCCAACCTAACATGTTTTCTTATGAGGAAGATCCATATTATATCGCTAGAGAAGCTTTTCTAGATGTATATCATGTGCAAAGAGATAATCATCAAGATGTAAAATTAAGTCCCTTCTTAATGATTTATAAAGACTTGCTTGACAATGTGATGGAAGAAATGGAATCACAAGACATCGAATCGATTGAGGCCCAAATCTTTGTTAGTTTTAGAGATTTCTTGGATATGGAAGCTCATGTCTCCATCACCAATGATCAAAGTTTGCTCGTTAAACTCAGTATGAACATTGATCAAAATCAATATCATTACGGCATAAAATTCGGTTATGATAACGAAAATTTCTATTTGCGTGAATTGATCATGCGTGTGACTTATAATAGTTTTGAATATTTCGAGTTTTTTGAAAACAACCACATGATTGACATCAGATACTCAAGCGAATCGTATTGGTATCGATATATTAATCAAAATGATAATACCTATTATGAAATCTCAAAACGCACGACATTTCTTGATAACGATTTTCACTTATCTTGGTATAACCCAATCACTTCTATCAGAACGCGTATCAGTCGTTCATTTTGGGATAACCTCAATCAAATTGAATGGTTTAATGAAAAAGGTGCCTATTTTACATATCTTGAATATCTAGATAGTGATAAAGTTGATGTTGCATGGCAACTTCTTGAAGCAACAGGTTGGGATGGTGTTTACTATGAGGAAAACACAACCAACCCTCATAATGGTATCTACAAAGACGGTGTAAAGATTTTTGGAGATGCTAAGTTGAATGTAGACTTGTATTATTATGCCAATGTTAGAGTACAATATAGTTTTCTAAAATCTGAATTGACAAACGAGATTCTCAATTTATCCCACTATGGTCTTTCTTCCAACTCTTTCGATATTACTCTAGAGTCTGTTCAACACGTTCTTGAAAACAGTCTATTAGAATCCTCATATTTAAGTGTCTATAAGGGTATAGATTTCCTAAATGATGATTTATCTCAATCTTTATTTGCAGTCATAGATAACGACATCAAACCTTAGGCAAGACGTAGAGATTAGTTTCATGACTTTTTAATTATTACTTTATATCACTCAAAAAGAGTAAAAAAAAATACACACTTATCGTCATCAGCATAGATATCAGTATGAATTAAATGAGGTATCATCCATACATAAGATGCATTGGTTTGGTACAACATGTATCAGACCTTTTTTCATATATATAAAGATATTATCAAATCATGAATGAAAAGAAGCATGCAGTCCATGAAAGACACCAGTTCTTATGTTTACAAATTCAACTTACGTTCACCAAGAAAGTATATAGCAACTCGTCAAATTTGAGTTGCTGTATAATTAAGTAAAGAGGTGATAATCATGGAAGCGTTTCTGATTATTGATATGCAAGAAGGCTATATCGGCCATAGACGTGGTTCGGAAGCATTTGATTATACATTGGCACACATCAATGGTGCGAAAGATTTGTTTAGAAAAGCTGGAAAACCAGTGATTGTTATTCGAGATATATCAGAAGGTGATACCCCGGAATATAAGAATGTTGCTGAACTCAAAGTACAAGAACAAGATGATGAGATTTTGAAAGTCGACAATAACAGTTTCTGGAATACAACACTGCATGAACTGCTACAAAAAAAGAAGGTTGATTTCATCGTAATGGCAGGTAATGCAGCCGAATATTGTGTAACTGCAACATATTTTGGTGCTCTAGAAAGAGGATACAAAGTCGTACTACTACAAAATGGTGTACTAGCAGCTACAACAGCAGGGCTAGAAACAATCAATACATTACGCCCCCTAATATCATATAGCAGCCTTGAGCATTTTCTTTGATTGATATCAAAACATTGTACTCTTAAGAATATATACAACAATCATTGATGACTCCTGATCAAAAAAGATAAAAAAACCATCTCGCGATGGTTTTTGTTTTAGAATCGTTTCAAAAAAACTAATAACCTATCTTCAATCCAATGAACAAAAAGACAACAGATAAAGCAATGATGAATAGTTGGAGAAGAATCGTCCATTTGAACCATTTTGTATAAGAAAAGTTTCCCAAACCTAAAGCAACCAGTAATACAGCATTCGTCGGATAAAACATATTGCTGAAACCATCGCCCAACTGAAATGCAAGAATACCCAACTGTCTAGAAATATCTGATAAATCTAACAGTGGATTCAGGATCGGAATCATGATGAAAGCCTTAGCACTTCCACTGCCAATGAAGAAATTTGCACTTAACGTGAAGAAGAATGCACCTAGAATCACCATGAAGTCTGACTTGTCTTCCATAGCACTGACGACATTGAATAAAATGGTATCCATGGAACCGCTGATGGTAATGAGATGTTTCACACCCGTTGCAAGCATAATCAGTATGATCCCAGGTGACATCGATAATGCTCCAGATAGATAAGTTTTGAATACTACTTTGTTCTCAAGTGCACTGAAAAGTCCTGCACCAAGACCTGCCATCAAGAAATACAAAGCGATGAGAATCAGATTATAGTCTTGTAAGAAAGAGACGAAAGGTGATAAAGCAATGCTCAGGAACATCAGAGAGAAACAAATAGATGTCCAAACCAAACTTTTCTGATTAGGTTTTTCATATTCAAATCCGAAATCTTCAAACGATGGATGGGTGTCAATCTTTTTAGCATGGAATATTAAAAAAGAATTCAAGACAACATAGACAATCATAAAGATGATCATTCGATATAAAAATCCACTAAATAAGGGTAATTGAGCCAATTGCTGTGCGACACCGATGGTAAACGGATTGGTGATCGCTGCACTAAATCCAAAACCGGCAGCAAGGATGCTCATTCCAAGACCAATCTTGGTATCCCAACCTAGTTTTTTACTCAGAATAATCATGATTGGAACGAGCGGTATGACTTCCTCAAAGACCCCAATCAAAGCACCCACTGACATGAAAATCAATGTAATCATCGATAAGAGTAAATATTTGTTTGACTTGAACTTCAAGATGATTGTGCTGATGATATGTTCGATAACACCGATTTTAGTCAATACTTTGATGCTTCCACCGATGATGAGCAGAAACAAAACGATTGCTATCACAATCGCATTTCCATCACTGACAAACACTTCAAAAGGTGCTGTGAAAATGCGATAGAAAGGTAGTGGTTCCTGATTTGTATACTGAAACGAGTCAGGAACAACCGTCTCAATGCCATCAATGAGTACGTAGTCATAACTCCCACTCGGAATGAAATATGTAAGAACTCCAGTGAGGATGAGTAAAACCAATAAAATGATGATTGCACTGATGAATGCTTTTTTTTGAATGGTGCTTGTCTGATCTTGCATTGAGATCCTCCATAGTTAATTAATATCATGATGATGAATCAATACCATAGTTCTGCACTTCGTGTTCTTTGGGGTTATTATAGCATGGTTTGAACCTTGAGTCTATAAGGCATAAGCATAACTCATCATCCAATAAGATGTGTTTTCATGAGCATAGAAAACAAAGACAACTTACCTCTTTCAGAAGCGGATGATCATTTGAAAGCGCATGGGTCCATTTTTGATTGAGAAAGAAAAATGTTTGTTATAATACTGTTATAACCCTAAAGTCAAAATGATATGAAAAGGATCAAAACAATGAAATATTTCGTTACCAGTGATATTCATGGTCACTACAAAGTCTTAATCGATTCATTGAAAAAAGCAAATTATGATGAAGAAAACCCAAATCATCACCTACTCATCATCGGTGATATGTTTGATCGTGGCAGTGAATCGAAAGAAGTGTTTGAGTATTTGTATCGTTTGAACCAAGCAGATAAAGCGACTATTCTTTTGGGAAACCATGATTATTTCATGGTTGAATTTTTAGAAGGCAACTTCGAACGCACGCGTTTCAACATCAATCATAACGGATTGTTTGCAACATTGTCATCATTTGTAGATCATGAATTGGCATACGAAGATGATTTGAAAGTATACAAAGAAAGAATAGAAAAAAACTATCCTGATTTGCTCAATTGGCTGAAATCACTACCACTATATCTTGAAATCAACGATTATATTTTTGTTCACGGTGGCGTGAATCCCAATCTCGAGGATTGGCGTAAAGCTTCTCTTCGTGACTTTGTTTGGAGTTATGAAGTCAATATGATGCCAGTTCCAGGTAAGACGGTTGTTGCTGGTCATCACAGAGTATCTTCCATCAGACATCCTGAAAGAAGAGATTATCAAAAGATGCACGATGAACATCCAGAGTTTTTTGATCCGATCTATCTACCTGGAAAAATCTTGATCGACAGATTTGTGGAAGTGTCCAAGGAATTGAATGTATTGGTATTCGATTTGTAAACTTATTAGGATGATTAAAGTATCAAGCAACATCATTATCAAAGGATTTCGTTTGTAAATCCTTTTTATTTTTATTGAAAATCATCTACTGTCATCAAAGCATGCTATAATTTTTCTAAAGGGGCGATTATATGAAAAAGCAATTACCAAAGCGTCATGAACTCGATGTAAGACATACTTGGGATATGACCAATCTATTCAAGCAAGAATCACACTATCAAGAGGCGTTCGATCAAGTTGAAAAGGATGTTGACTCTTTTTGCCTAAAGTTTGAGAACCAACTCAAATCCAAGGCGTTGATTGATGAAGCACTCACCATGTATCAAGATATTCAAGCAAGACTTTCTAGAATTGGTGCATATGGTTCACTGCAAGCCAGTACAGATTCCATCTCTGAAGAAAATCAGATGCGTCAAGGAAAACAGATGATTCGTTTTCAAGGTATTTCGAAAAAACTAGCCTTTTTAACGAATGAATTGAAACAGATTCCAGATGAATTGTTACAAGAAGCTTCGACAGTGAGCGAAAGTAACCGTTATTTTCTATTGGACATCATCGAAGATAAGAAACACGCATTAAGTCCAGAAGTTGAAAAAGCCTTGGTTGCCTTATCGCCAGTCCTCAATGCTTCATACATCAACTATAACCGTTTCAAATTGGCTGACATGAAATTTAACGATTTTGTTGTCGGTGGCATCACCTATCCTAATTCATTCACACGCTTTGAAAATGAATATGAGCATGAAGAAAACTCAACAGTCAGAAGAACAGCGTATGAGACATTCTATCAGAAACTTTCAGAGTACCAACACGGCTTTGCCAGCAATTATCAAGCACATGTTCAAAAAGAAAAAATCATGTCTGAGCTCAGAGGATATCCGAGTGTGTTCGATTTTTTACTCTATGATCAAAAGGTGACCAAGGATTTCATGGATCGTCAAATTGACTTGATCATGGGAAAACTTGCACCAGCCATGAGAAAATATGCACTTTTACTTAAGAAAGTCCATGGACTCGACAAAATGACCTATGCAGATTTGAAGATTGCATTTGATCCTCAATTTGAACCATCGGTGACCATTGATGAATCCAAAGCATTACTGATCGAAGGACTTTCTATTCTGGGCAGTGAATACAATCACATTGTCAGACGTGCATTCGAAGAACGTTGGATCGATTTCCCGCAAAATCAAGGCAAATCGACCGGTGGCTTTTGTTCCTCACCGTATGGAGCTTCCTCCTATATTTTAATCAATTGGAACGGTCATATGGATGAAGTCATGGTTTTGGCTCATGAAATCGGTCATGCCGGACATTTCCAATATGCCAACAGCAATCAAAGTATCTTGAATACAAGACCTTCGATGTATTTTGTCGAAGCACCTTCTACGACCAATGAGTTACTGATGGCAAACCACTTGATCAAGAAAGCGAAAACAGATCGAGAAAAGACTTGGATCAAGTCAGTCATGATTTCAAGAACCTATTATCATAATTTTGTAACTCATTTGCTTGAAGCAGCATTCCAAAGAGAAGTGTATCAGAAAGTCGATCAGAAACAACCCCTGTCAGCTCACATTTTAAAGAACATCAAACTGGATGTTCTAAGAAAATTCTGGGGAGATGCGGTTGAAATCCCTGATTGGGCTGGACTGACTTGGATGAGACAACCCCATTATTTCATGGGTCTATATCCATACACATATTCCGCAGGACTTACATTAGGCACGAAAGTATCGAGATTGATCGAAAATCGTGTCATTGAGCCCCAAGTATGGATTCAGGTATTGAAAGCAGGCGGTACGAAAACACCGCTTGAACTGGCGAAAATGGTGGGTGTCGATTTGACCACAGATCAGACATTAACTGAAGTCATTGATGAAATATCGAGAATTATTGATGACATCATCGCGTACCAGTTAGAGTCATGATTGATTTGGAATTGATTATTATGCATTTCATATCAATCTTTTGAGAAAGGGTTTCTGATGACTCGTATTTCCATAAGCAAAATGAAGAAGTATTTAAGATCATATGGCAATTCATGTGATGATGTTTTTGACCTAAAAAAACCTATTCATTCAATTAGGGGGATAACATGAAAGGAAAATTAGTTTTATCGAGTTTATTGTTCATCTTGATATCGTTTTTGATGAGTTGCAGTCGTGTGATTTATATCCAATCTCGCCCGATAGGATACTCGATGATTTCATCAGATTTTGTTGCAAAGGGTTCATTTACGTATGACAGTCAGTTTCCATTCAACATCAACGAAATCACAATGACTTTATATCTGATGCCTCATCTATTAGGTGAAATCAACAGTGAACAAGCTCAAATAATATCCGACAGAGATCCGAACTTTGTCATCATCGAAGAAAGCGTAGAACCGACAACTTTGAAGCGTGCATATGTGAAACACATGATGATCAATCAAGAGATATGGACTGCTAGCATTGTTGAAGGGCATCTTGTATACAAAAATGTCTTAGATATTGATTTTGTCAGTCATATGGCTTCCGAACAACATGTTAAATCATATATTGAAGCTGTCGAGTTGAATCAGGTTTATTTCTTGAATCATGAATTCGTGATGCTTATGGGTTTTCAAAGTATTTATGACAATGGTGAGGTTAACTTTATCATTCAGCAAACATATGTTGCAAACGTTAATTATGCTTTGACCAATCAAGAGTTTCCTGATTTATCTCTCCATTTTCCAGAATTTGATGCTGCTGAATTATCTTTTTTATTCATGCGCACCTATGATCATAGAGATGAAATTGAATATAAGACTAGCGAATATAAGAAATAGTATTGAGTTCTTGAATGAAATAGCGACACATGAATGAGACAACCAACACGTTTCTTTTTCGGTTACTCTGAGACACAAAACAATCGCTAAGTATCCACGCTGATGGCCATTAATTTCTACCCATTATGTGTTGAATTCAGTGGCTTTCCATGATATCATTTTTAAAATGAGCATAAATTGGGAGGAATATCATGAATCTAGAAAAATTGGCTGCCCAACTTGGATTTCAAGAGCAGTCAGGTGTTTTATCGCGTCATTACAAGGGATATGAAGTAACATTGACTTCATATAAAATCCCTGGAGCAATTGTTGCAATACCAATGTTATTGTTTGTGTTCAATCAAGCACTCAACAAATAGTCTAGGAAAGCGATTGCGAAAGCAGTCAAATTTAAAGGGTTTGTTCCGGAATCTATCGGACTGATGGACAATGCTTTTCTCTCTCAAGCCAATTTCAAGAATATTGAAAAAGTGAATCTATTTCTTGATCAATTGACGAGCACATTTGAAGCACAGGGTTTAAAATCATTGGATTATTGTCCTTATTGTGGGCTTAAGGAAACAGATGGTACTCGAAATGTCAA
This sequence comes from Acholeplasmataceae bacterium UBA6190, assembly GCA_002422045.1. GTDB lineage: Bacteria > Bacillota_I > Bacilli_A > Acholeplasmatales > Acholeplasmataceae > Peloplasma. The sequence goes on along the minus strand of DITG01000101.1, from coordinate 19,340 downwards.
AGGTGCAGTACTTCACGTTCATGAAGCATGTGTTGATGCGTTCATCAACAAAGTATCGACACATCTTGAGACCGAAGGGAAATCTAAGGAACATTTGATTCAAAGTATCGTGCTGGCCATGGTCGGAGGAGTGATTGGACTGATTCCATCGATTATTTTACTGGTTTTTACAGGTATCTATTCGGCATGGTTGTTCATGCTCATACCACTTGCTGCATTTTACGGATTTAAAAAAGGTGGAGCACAAAAAGGATCCTATGTGATGATCTTGATTGCGATCATTTCACTGATTCTAGCACCAGGATTCATGTTTTATGTATACTATAGCGATGCTATGTATTACAATGTTTTGTTCAGTGATTATCTCGCAGTGGATGGTATCAGAGCAGCTTTCATCAAAGATATGACATTTTCTGTCCTTTTCACACTGATTTCCCTAGGAGTTTCTTGGAAACAGATTTACAAACAGACGCTTGGTCAAATCAAGAAAGATATCGAAGCACTTAAAAAATAACACACATAGCTCAATCAGTGGCAAGTCATCAAATGACTGCCACTTTTTCATTGTGAATCTTACAGTTTTTGAGAGACTTCATACAAATATGTATATTTCATCATTCTCATAGCATCATTTTTAAAAGTGACTGTGGTATAATACTTTTGGAAAGAAAAGGAGCACTCAAACTATGCAAATGATGCAAAAAAATTATAAGGGCAAGCACTTGAAAAAGAACCAGCTCAAAAAAGCTAAAATGGCTGGAAAAAAGATCATCCGCAACAAAATTGTCAAAGACTAATATAAAAAAAGACATCGAATGTCTTTTTTTATTCTCATGAATCCATTGATGAAATTTGGTGTTAAAATAGATGAAGAATATGTGTGACATGGAGAACTTATGATTGTACTTGTTGGCGCAAGCGCCAGTGGAAAAACAGAACTCGCTAAAATTTTATATCAACACTACGGATATTCAAAATGCATCACAACAACGACACGTTCGCCACGCATGCATGAAAAAGATGGCGTCGACTATCACTTTTTAAATCCAGATCAATTTCATTTGCTCCAAGAGCATGGCGGTTTTGTCGAATCGGCAACCTATCATGGTCACTGTTACGGCATCCAAAAACAAGATGTCAGAGACGAAGGAGTTGTCATTGTAGAACCGAATGGTGCAAATACCTTGATCGATGCTTTGCAGGAGCAAGTCTACGTCGTTTATGTGCAAGCCAGTGAAGCACTCAGAACCAAGCGTATGTTACAAAGAGGCGATGCATCAGATATTGTTATGGAGCGGATTGAGTTCGATCGAAAAGTCTTTCATACCCATCAACTCAAAAGAATTGATCATATCGCTCAAAATGAAACTGAATCTTTGGATCAGCTCGCCAAGCAAATTGATCAGAAGTATCAGGCATATTTGAATCAAACGACAAAAAAAGGGTAAAATTTTACCCTTTTTGATTGATTTCAGCAAGTTGTTTCAATGCTTCATCTTGGACTCTGAATACGGTCCATTCTTTCAAATGAATCGCACCCATGCGTTTGTAAAATTCAATAGCAGAAGTATTCCAATCCAAGCACCACCAGTCCAGTCGTGCACACTGTCTTTCTAAAGCGATTTTAGCAATATGAGATAGCATCTTTTGACCAAATCCATGACCTCGATAGGCTTCATGAACATAAAGATCTTCAAGAAACAGATTGGCTTGACCTAAGAAAGTCGAATAATTATGAAAAAAGAGTGCGAATGCAACAGGTTGTCCTTGATACTCACCGATGATCACTTCTGCATCTTTTCGTTCGAATAGAGAGTGTGTGATTTTATCAATGGTTGCAGTCACACGATCTTCTAAATGTTCATAGACAGCAAGAGCCTTGATAAAATCAAGAATGATAGGAGCATCAGTAATCACAGCGTTTCGGATGAATAGTTCATCATGATGAAACTGAGTTTGTTTGTTCATTGGAATCAATCCTTTCATCACCATGATAACATGAAATTGAGATACACTCTACGTATAAAAGATAAAGTGTTGTTGAATAGATGCATCACTTTGATTGATACAAATAATTCAAAGATATTTCGAATTCACACTGAAAAAGATAAAGTTCTTTTGTGTTTTCCAAAGTCATGTTATAATGTGATAGATTAATGATTGGATATTCAAAATATTATTAAAGAGGTAATCACATGGACATCAAACCTTCCATACGCTCCAACATCTTCATGAATGCTCATCCGCTCGGATGCAAGAAGTACATTGAAGAACAGGTCAATCAAATCAAGACATTTCAACCTTTCAAGGGTCCTAAAAATGTATTGATCATTGGTGGATCATCAGGATATGGACTAGGATCACGCATCGCACTAGCCTTCATGGCCAATGCGAATACCATCAACGTTTCCTTTGAAACCGCACCCAGACAAAATAGAACGGGTACAGCAGGATGGTGGAACAATATCTATTTTCAGCAATATGCCAAAGAAACGGGCAACATCCATAAAGACTTTGTGGGCGATGCCTTTTCGACTGAAATGAAACAAAATGTTGCAGACTATATTCAAAAAACAGTTGGATCTGTTGATCTTGTCATCTATTCACTCGCTGCGGGTGCAAGAAAAGATGAAGCGACAGGCAATATCATCAAATCCCACATCAAGACGATTGGATTGCCTGCAGAAGGCAAAACCATCGACATTGCTGATTTATCCATCAAAGACTTAACCATTCAACCCGCAACAGAATTAGAAACTGAAGAGACAGTTTTTGTCATGGGCGGTTCTGACTGGAGACATTGGGTGGAATATCTCGATCAAAGAGGAGTCCTGAGCCCTGGTGTCAAAACCATCTCATATACCTATATCGGTGGCACCATCACAGATACCATCTATCGTGGGGGTACCTTGGGTAAAGCGAAAGAAGACTTAGAAAATCAAGCCAAAACCATGAATCAGCATTTATCTCAGAAATACAACGGTGAAGCACTGATTTCCTCATCCAAAGCGGTTGTGACCAAAGCCAGTGTCTTCATCCCCAAAATGCCCATCTATGTATCTTGCCTGTTTGAAGTCATGACCAAATATGGTGTGCATGAATCCATACTTGAGCACAAATACAGACTCTATAAAGACATGGTCTACGGCAATAAGCGTATCACAGACCATTTGAAGCGGATCAGACTTGATCATCTCGAAATGGATGAGAAGATTCAAAAAGAAACAGCAGAATTGATGCAAACACATTCGGACGAATCACTTTTTGAACTTTCCGGTACACAAAAATTCCTCAAGGATTTTCATCAGATTCACGGATTCCAGTTTGAAGGTATTGATTACGAAGCTGATGTCGATATGGAATCTTTATCCTTGTTACAACCTGAATAATCACACAAAAGCACCTTTTACGGGTGCTTTTTTAATCTGAAAAAGAATCTGTTTTTGGATTCGCTGTATAATGAAAGTGAAAGAAGGTGTTCTAAACATGCGAAAGAATGACTGGATTTTTTCTGGTATTGCAGCTTTCGTTTTCATCATCATGATTGCATCCAATGTATGGCTAATGACGATGTTTCTATCGATGAGGATCTTGCATATGTTCATCTATTTCGCAGGTATTGTCATCATCTTGCTGACTTTGACACACATCAGTATTCATCAGATGGGCAAAAGAGAATTCATCAAGAAGGATTGGATTAAAAATCATCTCTTGTTTTGGATCATGACCGATCTGCATACCATTATCATGATTGCTAGATATATTCATCCTAACGATCGTCAAGGTGGTTTGATCCCTGAATTTTTCTTCCTGATTCACGTGCTCATGATCATCCCTGTTTATCTGTCATACAGAGTCACGTATTATCAAAAGCATGAACTGGGATTAAGTTTTATCTTGCATGTTTCAATCTATGCTATGCTGTCATTTTCATTCATTCAACTGGTTATTCAAACGATGCAATAAAAAAAGCACCGAAGTGCTTAACCTAAGAATGCATAAATCATCGGTATCCATCTGTAGATGAAGATGGCTAACCATCCTAAAATCACACCTACGAACGGAAAAATGGCGTCTTTGGGTCTGTCACTTCTGAACAAAATCCAAACAACGAAACCAAAAAGTGGGAAACCAAAACTGAAAACAAACGCTAGAATATTGATTACGTAATGTTTGATTGGATGTTCTTTGGCTTTGACATCATTTTTATGGGCATAGAGGTCATGAAACACTGTTTTTCTGACGTCTGTATGATTTGCCTGATTCGGTTGGGCGATATCGTTTTGCATGAAATCTCCTCACATGGTTCACTTTCATTATACATGAATATCCAAAATCACATCCATCATTCTATGAATGAGAAGAAAAAGATATGCTCGCGCATATCTATTTTTTTGCCTGGACAGCCTTATATCCCAGTCTTGCGACAGTATCGACAATCAGTTTGTCATTGACAGAAGACTCATCATAGGTCACATGAACTTTACTCAGTGATAACTGGACTTCAACATCAGTGACACCTTTGGTTTTCTTGAGTAATTTCTGAATACCCATGGAACAACTGACACAGTGCATGCCTTGGACATCGTATTCTACTGTTTTCATCATTTCACGCTCCGTTCACTTCTATTGTCTATTCTTAGTCATTGAAAGTCAAATCATTCGCTTGATTGCCTATTGCGTTTTTAATCTCTCAATAAACCCACAAATGTCATGAAATATCGTATAATTGAAATGAGGTTTTGAGGAGGATTCATGAAGAAAACAATCTATGTCATCATATTGCTTTTTTTCATACAGGGCATCGTTCATAACATGGGACATCCCATCACACCTGCATTCGTCCGCTCACTTGATATTCCAGACTATATGTTTGGCATTTATTTCTCTGCGATGTCACTAGGACTGATGTTTGGTGCACCTCTTTGGGGTATTTTAGGTGATCGGGGCAACAAAAAATTCTACATCATCTTTGGATTGATGTTTTATACCGTTGGACAACTCATTTTTGGGTACATTGGCAATGCGACATGGATGGTTGTTGCACGTCTGTTTTCGGGATTCGGTGTCGTTAGTGCAACTACGCTCTTCACTGCAAGACTGATTGAAGTGACTTCACCTAAAGACCGTGCACGATATTTTGCCTATGTTGCTGCATCATCGACCTTGGGCGGCTCGATTGGTTATTGGTTTGGTGGTTTCATCACCACGAATCCACAGATGATTCAATTGCTTGGAACCGATGATTTCAGACGTATCTTTTTATATCAGCCCATCCTCAATATGGTCTATATTGTGATGATTGCACTCTTGCTTGATGAAGTGAAAGTCAAGAAAACATCCACACGCCAACCTTCAATTCTTCAAGGGTTCAAAGAAATCGCCCACATTGACAAAAGTTTGTTTCTCTTCATGCTTTCCATGACATTTATGACCATAGGCGCAACCAACTTAAGCAAATTCATTGATATCTATTTCTTTGATCTGAATTATACGCCTCAAGACTTGGGGACCTTTGTCATGGCAACCGGAATTGTCAGTTTGCTTGCCAGTATTTTCATTGTCCCATTTGCAGCTCGAGTGAAGAGGCAATTGCTTTTCATCGGATTGATGCACATTGCTGCAGCTTTCATCGTCTTTTGGGTCTTCAGATCGAATCAGTTCATGCTTGCCATTTATACAGTTTATATGATTTATGTCATTTTCAGAACCATTTATGTACCTTTAGAACAAAGTTACATCGCAACCTATGCCAAAGAAGGTCAGTATGGCGGCATGATGGGGCTCAGACAGTCATTTGTTTCGATTGGTATGGTCATTGGTCCTATTGTAGGCGGAGTGCTTTATAACATCGCTCCGATCGTTCAGTTTGATTTCAATGCCATCATGTTTTTGCTCGGTGTCATCTTGCTGTTCTTATCGTATACCTTAAAACCGAAGCGAGGTGAATCAAGTGGAGTATAAGCAAGCATCCATCAAAGAAATTGAAAAGGTCGTCCAACTCTCGGTTGCAACGTTCAAGCCAAATATGAAAGAGCAATTCAGATTGCTATTTTCAAACCAAAATGTTAAGCATATGATGATTGCAAAAGATCAGGATAAAGTCATTTCAGAGGTGAATTATTACCCTTCAACCATCATCATTCCACATGCCAAAATCAAAGTGGCTTCCATCGGAAGCGTGTGCACCAATCAACACTATAGAGGCCAAGGGATTGCCTCACGATTGCTCATTCTGGCAGAAGAACAAATGATTAAGGAAAATATCGGTCTTGCCATCATCTCGGGGGATTTGGGGATTTATGAGCGATTTGGAGCAAGAGACGTTGGTTCCATGCATCTCTACAAAAGTCATAGGGATCATCAGCACATCAAACATCACTATCGTCTGAAACCTTATGAGCCTTCTGATCTTGAAGTGATGTTCAAACTCTATTCAAAAGAAGTCATACGTTATCAGCGAAGCCGTTATGAATTTCAGGAACTTTTGCTTGGACAAACGTATCCGGATACCTATTGTCAATATCCAATCTACATGGTTTATGATCATGAAATTCCAGTTGCATATGTCATTTTATCAGTCTATGTTGAAGATGACTTGATTAAAATCAAGGAATTTGCAGGTGATAGGAAAGCCTTGGTGAGTATCATTCAAGATGTGCTACATCTCTATCATAAAACGAAGATTACTTGGGTTGTGCCTCCCAAGGATTTCATAAATGAACACAGCAAACACTTAAGTCATTCAAAAATCACACAAAGAGCAACGCTCAAGATCACACATGTCGGGTATTTTTTCGAATCCATTATCTTCTATATCCGTCACCTTTTTCCTGGTGTAGATATCATCGAATCCACACAAACAGACATCAAACTCAAGATAGAAGGACATCTGATTGTCTTGAATCAAGAAGATGCCTTGAACATGGTGTTCAATGGCAAGACAAAACTGAGAAACCGTCAGGTCCTTCGTTTTGTCAGATCATGTTTTCCTATACCTTTGCCTTGGTCCCATAATCTTAACTATCAGTAAACCGGTGGTCAATTCGATTGACCATTGTTGTTAGATTCATTATAATCGAGATAGTAAAGGACAGGTGATTGGGATGGACAACATAGGTTTTGCTTTATTATTAACAATGTTCGCGGGTTTGTCCACCGGAATCGGTAGCATCATCGCGTTCCACAAAAAAGCTGCAAGCAAGAAATTTTTATCTGTCGCACTCGGGTTCAGTGCGGGTGTGATGATTTACGTATCTTTCATCGAGATATTTCCCAAAGCGTTGACATCGCTCATTGATATCTATGGTGATACAAGCGGATATCTGTTCACGACATTGGCATTCTTTGCAGGGCTTTTGCTCATCGGACTGATTGATAAGTTAGTCCCAGCAGCAGAAAATCCGCATGAAATCGTAGGACTCAACGTCTTCGAACATGGCAAGCAAGATCAAAATCTGCTCCGTATGGGCTTATTTTCAGCACTGGCCATCGCATTGCACAATTTCCCGGAAGGGCTTGCGACATTCATTGCTGCTCTTGAAGACCCTCGTCTTGGGATTGGTATTGCGATTGCAATCGCCATCCACAATATCCCTGAAGGGATTGCGGTATCCATTCCGATCTATCATGCGACGGGTTCTAAAAGAAAAGCATTTGGTTATTCATTTCTCTCTGGGCTCGCTGAACCGGTTGGTGCGCTACTGGGTTATTTCTTACTGATGTCCATCTTGTCAGAATCACTATTTGGGGTTGTCTTTGCCATGGTCGCAGGCATCATGGTCTACATATCACTGGACGAATTACTGCCAACAGCCGAAAAATACGGAGAACATCATTTGGCCATTTACGGGATGGTTGCTGGCATGATCGTGATGGCAACATCACTGGTATTGTTCATATAAACGAGAATAGAGGAGCATGAAGACATGAAGATTTGGAAAAAAAGAGTGATAGTCAAACGCGTGATTGCAGTGTTCCTCATCCTTTGGATGGTGCTTGTGATCGTACCAAGACCGGACAATCACGAAGGGATCAATCCCTTGAGAAAAACAAATGGCAGCATGCCCATCTTGATTGCTCATGGTGGTGGTAATCATGAATTTCCAGATAACACACTCGAAGCGTTTTATCATGCCTATAGCATTGATCCCAATGTCATGATGGAAACCGATGTCAATCTGACCCAAGATGGTGTGATCATTTTATCGCATGACACAACACTCGATGAAAAGACGACACTGACATATGCTCCGATCATTGAAACAAACTACTCAGATCTTCTTGATCTTGAGATCGATTTCGGATATCACAACGATGTGGAACCGAATTCGAACGGATTCAATGTTTCAGGCACTCTCAAACCCTACGTTAACTATTTAGGACAATCTGTGACACCACTGGATGTGACTTATCCTATCGGTATCACCGCACGACATGAAACCAAGTTTTTAGTGACAACCCTCGAAGATCTGATCAAGGCATTTCCGAATAACCTGATCAATGTTGAAATCAAACAATCCGGATCAACAGGACTTGAAGCTTTAGCAGAAGTGATCCGTCTGATGGATAACTTGAATGGTTCATATCAGACCTATTCAAGAATGGTGCTCGCTTCCTTTCATACGGAAGTTTACGAACAGATGAAAAATTATCAGATGACTTCACATCCGAATTTGATGATTTCACCTGAACAATCATCAGTGATCCGTTTTTATGCATTGCAACTCCTGGGGTTATCCTTATTTTATGGAGATACCATCTCTGCACTTCAATTACCGACGTCATCCTTTGGTCTGTCATTGTCACATAAAGCCATCATCAGAAATGCACATCGTCATAACATCGCTGTCCATTACTGGACCATCGATGATCCAAGCGAAATGAGAAGACTGATTGATAATGGTGCAGATGGTATCATGACGAACCGACCATCCATCTTGAAGGAAGTCATCGAATCTTATTTAAACGACTGAAGCAGTGCCTGTGGGCATTGCTTTTTTTACGATTATGGTTGAAAAGTAAAGCGCTTTCATGTTACAATGAGACTAGCAAAGAAGCACACGATTCCATAGGTTTTTTGACGTTTTAAGTGCTTCAAAACTGATTGAACAGACATTAGAACGAGGACCCTACATGCCTTTTTTCGGTGCCTTGCATAACCCCCATCACGTGGAAACTAGCTCTATATGAGATAAAGGAGACTTTTTTTATGCTGTCGAAAGACCGGAAAGAAACCATTCACTTACCGCACTTGCTTTTGCCGAAAAAGCACATTGATTTGTCAAAATGGGCTGTGGTTGCCTGTGATCAGTTCACCAGCCAACCCAGCTACTGGAAAGAATTAAAATCGTATATTGATGATGCACCATCGACTTACAACATGATACTTCCAGAAGTTTATCTAGAAGCCATGGGTGAAGAGACCATCGATACCATCAACAGGACCATGGATACCTATCTTTCGAGTGATATCCTAGAGGATATCGGACCTTCCATGATGCTCATCGAACGCAAAACAACCCTCAATTCGAGAAGGCTCGGACTCATGATGGCCATCGATTTGGAAGATTATGATTACGTACAGGGTTCTAAGCCTTTGATTCGAACGACTGAAAAAACAATCATTGAACGTATTCCACCACGGATGAAAATCAGACAGCATGCACCTCTTGAATTATCACATGTGATGTTACTGATGGATGATTCGAAACTGAACATCATCGATCGTCTGTTTCAAAGAAGACACGAGTTCAAGAAACGTTATGATTTTGTCTTGAACATGATGGGCGGACACTTAAGAGGTTATCAGATTGAGCACTGTGAAGAGATCATTGAAGAATTTTATCGTCTCATTGATCAGGAAGATCCGGTACTCTTTGTGGTTGGAGACGGCAATCACAGTCTTGCAACCGCCAAAGCGCATTGGGAATCTATCAAAAAAGTCAGCAAACCCGAAGCACTGATCAATCACCCTGCACGGTATGCGCTCGTTGAAGTTGTCAATATCTACGATCAGGGCTTGCATTTCGAAGGCATTCACCGTGTACTCTTTAACGTGAACAACACATTTCTTGTCGATATGTTTCATGCAGTCGATAAAGAAGAAGAAACTTGGGTCTATACCAAAGAAATTGGCATGACGCCGTTTTATATTCCGAAATCAACGGCAGTTGCCTATGAGCAAATCCAATCGTTTATCGATGAATATCTTGCACATCATCCCAAGGTGACAATCGATTATATCCATGGCGATCAGGAATTGATGGATATCTGCAACAGTCATGAAAACTCGATTGGCATCAAAATGCCAGTCTTGGATCGGAAAGATTTGTTTCCATTCATTCATTCAGGCAAGATTCTACCCAGAAAATCATTTTCCATGGGATCTGCCACAGCCAAACGTTATTACCTTGAAAGTCGAATGATCATTCCAACTCAACCAAAGGAGAAAAAATAATGAAACGTGTGTATAACTTTTCGGCAGGTCCTGCAATTCTACCTGTCAAGGTGCTTGAAGAAGCACAGAAAGAAATGCTGGATTATCAGAATACTGGCATGTCGGTGATGGAAATGAGTCACCGTTCCAAGACCTATCAGCAAATCATCGATGATGCGGAAGCTGATTTGAGAAAACTGGTTGGCATACCTTCCAACTACAAAGTGTTATTCCTTCAAGGCGGTGCGACCTTGCAGTTTGCCATGGTTCCGATGAATCTGATGATCAACAAGAGTGCCGACTATATCATCAGTGGTCACTGGGCTAAAAAAGCTGCAGAAGAAGCAGAAAAGTATGGCAAAGTGAATATCATTGCTTCATCCCAAGACAAAATGTTTTCATACATCCCGGATTTGAAACATCTGAAGATTACACCGGATGCGGATTATGTGCACATTTGTGATAACAACACGATTTACGGTACCAAGTTTTATGAATTGCCGAATACCATGGGTAAACCTCTGGTCTCTGACATGTCTTCATCGTTTCTTTCAGAACCGATTGATATCACAAAATATGGCGTGATCTATGCGGGTGCACAAAAGAACGTCGGACCTGCAGGTACTGTCATTGTCATCATCAGAGAAGATCTCATCCGTAAAGACTTACCCCCTTTCACCCCCATCATGATGCGATATGACATTCAAGCAGAAAATCAGTCGATGTACAATACGCCACCGACTTATGGTATTTACCTCTGTGGCAAGGTCTTCAAGTGGCTCCTCGATATGGGAGGACTCGAAGTCATTTTCAAGATTAACAAGCAAAAAGCACAACTCATCTATGACTATCTTGATCAGTCCAAACTGTTTTTTGGCACCGTTGAAAAGAAGTCAAGATCCATCATGAATGTATGCTTCAAATCCATCTCTGAAGCCCTTGACGATCAGTTCATCAAGGAAGCCAAAGCATTAGGATTCGACAACCTCAAAGGACACCGCTCTGTGGGTGGTATGAGAGCCTCGATTTACAATGCAATGCCCATCGAAGGTGTTCAGGCACTGGTTGAATTCATGAAGACGTTTGAAATCAATCATGGAGGCAAGGCATGAACAAGATTTTATGTCTCAATCCCATTTCAAACATCGGATTATCAGTCTTAAAAGACTCGTATCAGATCACAGAAAACATCAATGAAGCGAACGCCATCATGGTGAGAAGTGCCGTCATGCATGACATGAAACTGCCCAATCGGGTGCTTGCAGTAGCCAGAGCCGGAGCAGGTGTCAACAATATCCCACTCGATGACTACGGAAAATCAGGCATCGTCTGTTTCAACACACCAGGCGCGAATGCCAATGCAGTCAAAGAACTGACACTCGCGGGGATGCTTCTTGCATCCAGAGATATCTATGGCGGGATGAAGTGGACTTTAGAAAACCAGCAAGATCCTGAACTTTCCAAAACCGTTGAGAAAGTCAAATCTCGTTTTGGTGGTACTGAAATCTACGGCAAGACCATCGGTATCATCGGCTTGGGTGCGATTGGTATGATGTTGGCCAAATCATGCATTGCTCTTGGTATGAAGGTTTACGGAACCAAACGCAATCTGGATTCGATTGACAAACTTGAGATCCCTGAGGGTATGATTCTTGTCCCCTCGAAAGAAGAAATCTATCAGGTTTCTGATTTCATCAGCCTCAATCTACCATTATCACCGGAAACCAAGCACATGATCGACATCAATGCCTTCAAACAAATGAAAAATGGTGTCATCCTGTTGAACTTTGCACGTGACGCCTTGGTCAATGACCATGACTTAGAGCAAGCCATCCAAACGGGGATCGTGAGAAGTTATGTCACCGATTTTCCAAATGCGAAAACAGCAAACATGAACCGTGTCATTGCAATCCCTCATCTTGGGGCATCCACCGAAGAAGCTGAAGACAATTGCGCAGTCATGGCATCCCATCAGCTGATGGACTACATCGACAATGGTAACATCAAGCATTCGGTCAATTATCCCGATCTAGCCCTAGGTGAAAAGCTACATAAACATCGTGTGATCATCTTGCATGATGCAAACGCAAATATCTTGGAATCCTATGACATGCAAATGATTGGTAACATCAGTGTTGCCAAGAATGCCAACTACGGCATCACCGTTTTTGACTCAGACCATGAGATCCAAACAGAGGTCATCTGCCGTATTCCTGGTGTGTTTAGAGTTAGAACACTGTAAGATTAACCACGATTTCGTTTGGTGAAATCGTGGTTTTTTGTTTCTCTCGACCGTGATTCATGTATAATGAAATCAAATCAACACACTATTCAAGGAGAATATATGAAACCCTACATCCTAGCAACCGATTCATGTTCAGACTTGACTGTGGAACTTGTTCAATCTTTAGGTCTTGAGATCATTCCACTATCTGTCGAACTCGAAGGCCATAGTTATGAACACTATCCAGATGAAAGGCATCTCAGTATCGCGTTGTTCTATCAAGCATTGAGGGAGAAGAAGATTGCCAAAACTTCATTGATCAATACAGGCCAGTTCTTAAACTTTTTTGAACCGTTTCTCAAGCAAGGTCTTGATGTGCTCTACATCGCATTTTCATCAGCTCTTTCAGGTACCTATCAGTCCTCTGTGATTGCAGCTAGAGAATTGATGGAACAATACCCTGATCAAAAAATCATCACACTCGATTCAAAATCCGCATCCATGGGTCAAGGACTACTTGTTTATTTGGCAGGACAAAGAAAATTGAGCGGACAATCGATTGAAGAAGTCGCAAACTTTGTCGAAAGTGTGAAGTTATCTGTTTGTCATCTCTTTACAGTGGATGATCTTGGAACACTCAAACGTGGCGGAAGACTTTCCGACACACAAGCATTTCTAGGCACATTATTGCGTGTCAAACCGATTTTGCATGTCAGTAACGATGGAAAACTCGTCCCCTTGAAGAAAGCCCGTGGCAGAGAGTTTTCGCTTGAACAGATGATTGAGTTGATGCAAGATCGGATCATTGATCCACAGTTGCAGACCATCATGATTTCACATGGTGATTGCAAAGTTGAAGCAGAATCTGTAGGGTTAGCCATTCAACAGAGATATCATGTGAAAGCGATCATCTATAACACGATCGGACCGATCATTGGCGCACATTCGGGTCCTGGTACGATTGCAATCTTTTTCTTGGGTACGTTCAGATAAAAAAAACTGTGTAAGCTTCTATGCTTGCACAGTTTTATTTTGAATGAGCTTAATGTTTATCGAATGACTTCCGTGTACGCCATGATGAGTGGACCGACACCTTTCGCATCGTTTTCAACGATGGGTTCTGAAATATAGTATGCATAACTGCCATCGCGTCTTCTGTTATTTTCAGGTCCGAGACCTGCAACCAGACAGATGCCACCTAAATTGAGATCCCCATCCTTTTCAGAGAGATAGGTATCAATGATACCGTAAAAGATCTCTATGCCTTTGGATTTATAATGAGGAGGAAGGGCATTCAATCTCGTACCTTTTAGAATCGCATAACTGATCAATGCCGAACCTGAGGCTTCAACATAATTGCCTGGTTGATCTTTCATGTCGACAACCTGGTAGAACATCTTGGTTTTTGGATCCTGATATTGAAGCAATCCATCAACGATTTCTTGAAGGAGTGGCTTGAAAAAAGTGTTGACTCTCTCATCTTCCATATAACTCATGACATCAACAATTGCAACCACATACCATCCCATGGCACGTAACCAGAAATTTTTCGATTTTCCAGTGACAGGATCTGCCCAGAAGATGGTTTTTTCGGCATCGTATCCATGGACATACAGTTTTTTAGATGGATCAAACATATGAAGTCTCACACGTTCAAATTGATGAATGATATCATCATAGTTTTGTTTATGGTTGAGTGTGGTTTCATATCGTGTATAGAAGGGTTGAGCCATGAACAGTCCATCCAGCCAGACTTGATTGGGATAGATGAGCTTATGCCAGAAATTACCTTCCTTGGTTCTGGGTTGCGTCTTGATGTGCTGATGAATGAATTCAATCGCCTTCAAGTATTTTTGATCGCCTGTCATACGCAACAAATCGAAAAGCACACGTCCCTCGCAAATGTCATCGACATTGTAGTGACTGATGTTATACCCTTTGATGGAACCATCACTATCGATGAAATGATCGATGAACGCTTTGGAAAAATCGAGATATTTCTGATCTTTTTTGACATGGTAGAGTTCAATGAGTGAGGTGATCATACAACCATCGATATAGTTCCAGTGTGCTGGTTTGCCATGCTTGATGGATTCGATGTTCCAAATCGGCTTTTCTGGTGTGGATTCTTTGATTAATTTGTCAATGAAACGGTCGATCAGTGATATCATGTTTTCCTCCGTAGGGTTCATTCGCATTATACATGAAATTTGGATGATTGTGCAACACAATCCGAAGGATTAAGATCATTTCTATAGGCTATCTATCATGACTGAATGGCTGTCTATGGGTATGGACAAAAAAAGCGATTTTGACTAGTAAGATGCGATTGCCCCATCACATCGTTTTTCTGTTCCACCCTTATATCCGCCATGAACTTCATCTTTGATGATGATCTGACCTCTGCCAAATGCACCCTTCTGATGATCGATAGTCACTTCATGACCTCTGTTGTTCAGGTGATGAATCAAACGTTTGCTAAACTCAGGTTCCACCGTGATGGTTTTGTCCTTCATCCATTGCCAACGTGGATAATCTAATGCTTGCTGGGGATCCATATGAAAATCAATCATATTCATCAGGACTTGCAGATGACCTTGAGGTTGCATGAATCCACCCATCACACCAAATGGACCGAGCGGTTTATCATGCTTGTATAAGAACCCTGGAATAATCGTATGATAAGGACGCTTCAAAGGAGCCAAGACATTGCTAGAAAGAGGATCCATGGAAAAATTATGTCCTCTGTTGTGTAGCCCAATACCTGTGCCTGGAACAACGAGTCCAGAACCAAATCCCATGTAATTGCTTTGAATCATCGAGACCATGTTACCATCTTTGTCTGCTGTTGCAAAATAGACAGTGCCACCAGTCTGTGGTGTGCCTGGCTCTGGGGTCAATGCTTGATGCTTGATCAATGTCGCTCTACGCTTCGCATAATTTTTGGAAAGCAAATCTTCAAAGGTTAATGACATGTTCTTGGGATCTGAGATGTACTTCAATCCATCGGCAAATGCCAGTTTCATGGCTTCAATTTGTTTGTGGACAGTGTCGATGGAATCATGTTTTTCAATCTTTAGATGACTCATGATGTTCATGGCCATCAATGCGACGATACCTTGTCCATTTGGTGGTATCTCATAAATCTGATACCCTTTATAATCGGTGTGGATAGGTTTGACCCACTCAGATTCGAAGGTTGAAAGATCACTTGCACGGATATATCCGTGATGCTTTCTTGAGAAAGTGTCAATCAAGGATGCGATCCGTCCTTTGTAAAAAGTATCACCATCAGTATTGGCAATATCTTCTAGTGTTACAGCATGATCCTTCAATTGGAAAAATTGTCCATTCGAAGGTGTCTGGCCATGGGGTGCAAAGGTTTCAAACCAGTGTGAAAATAGATCACCTTTTAAATGTTTGCTATAAATATCGAAAGCTGTTTTCCAAGATTTGCTCACGGTTTCTGTCACATAAAAACCATCTCTTGCAAGTCTGATGGCAGGTGCGAGCACTTCCTGAAATGGCAAAACACCGAATCTCTTGTGCAATGTCGCCCATCCTTTGACTGCGCCAGGCACAGTGACTGGCACGAATCCAAAACGTGGAATTTCTGTGATGCCTTGTTTGATTAAGACATCACGACTCAAGAGTTCTGGTGCAAATCCACTAGAATTCAAGCCATGAAGTTCGCCATTGAAGAGAACAATCGCAAAATTGTCGCCCCCGATGCCATTGGATGTCGGCTCAACGACCGTCAAAGCAGCAGCAACCGCGATGGCTGCATCGATGGCATTTCCACCTTTTTTAAGAATTTCTAGTCCAACCTGAGCTGCGGAAGGTTCAGAGGTTGCAACCATACCATGCTTTGCAAGCACTGTTTTAAGTTCTGAATGTGATTTGGATAGTTTTGGTTTCATACGCTTACCACCTTGATATCATTATACGACAATGCATAAAAAAAAGATGACCAGGTCATCTGTTTTTGTTCTTTTGATACGATTTGACGCCCAGTGCGATCAATGCTGAAAGCACGCTTGCAAAGATCAGGAATACACCGAAGAGTGTATAAATGATGTCACCAAATCCACCGCCTTGCTGGGGTAATTGAGCAAGTGACAGGAAAAGAAAGGCGAATCCGAGAAAGAAAAGTGCTGGCAAATAAGCAAACTGTCTCTTTCTTGCCAGTTTGATGATCACAAACCCTAATACGACGATACCAAGTCCGAATAAAACCATCAGTAGAATATCCAATGTCTCACATCCTTTATGAAAATTATAACGTTTTTAATTTGAAAGTCAAAGGAAATGGAGTAAAATATCGTTGATGAATCCCACTTCGACTTTGTTCGGTTGATGACTGTGATATAATCATAATGAATAAGAGGTGGCTTCATGAAGAAACTCACATATCAACGGGATTCGAAGGAAATTCAAATCCTGATCAAGCAAGATCCGACATTGAAGCAACTCTTTGATTTGAAGTCTGAAATCACAGTTGATGTCGATGACAATTATTTTGTTTCACTGGTAGGGACCATTGTTTCACAGCAGTTATCTTCCAAAGTTGCTAGAGTCTTGTTTACAAGATTAAGTACGCTGTGTCAACACGACATCACACCAGAAAAGATTAAAGACATGCTGCCTGAGACGATGAGATCGATGGGGTTATCCTATCAGAAACAATCGTATCTCAAGTCTCTTGCTGACTGTATGTTGAATCAAACTGTCGTTTTTGATCATATACACACCATGACCAATCAAGAAGTCATTGACATGCTCATTAGAATCAAAGGTATTGGTGTCTGGAGTGCGGAAATGTTTCTGATGTTTTCATTGGGCAGAGAAGATGTGTTTTCTGTCGGTGACCTGGGTTTGAGAAATGCAGTCAAAAAACTATACAATGCGCCAGAATTGACACACAAGGAAATCCTCAACATCAGTGAGTCCTGGCAACCCTACCGTTCCATCGTGTCACATTACTTGTGGCATGCCTGGGATAATCAGTAAAAATTCACTCGACTTAAATCTGAACAACATCAGAAAGGAATTCGGCGATGATGCCGAAACATGAATCTATGAAAGATCTGATCATCACCATCTTTGGATCGACAGGCGATCTCACTGCAAGAAAATTGCTGCCTGCGATTCTTAAACTTCATCAAGAAAAAGAAATACCTGAACAGACACTGGTTGTGTGCCTTGGCAGAAAAGAACTCTCCAAACAAGCCTATCTGGAGTATATGAATCAACTCACGAATGTCAAGCTTGATCTTCAAGGACTTGATCCTTTGGTCTATTATCATCAGATGGAAATCACCGAAATTCATGATTATCAGCCACTGGTTCAATATATTGATTCCCTAAGACATGAACACACCAGATCACTTTTTTATTTGGCTATCGGTCCTGAACTGTTTCCGATTGTTTCTAAAAACATCAACCAATCAGGGTTGGTCACGATTGGAAATATCAATCAATCGATTATCTTTGAAAAGCCATTTGGTCACGATTTAGACAGTGCAAAAGAAGTCAATCAGATGCTCTGGAATTACTTTGATGAGAAACAAATTTATCGTATCGATCATTATCTTGGCAAAGAAATGATTCAAAACATCATCATGGTACGTTTTGCCAACCGAATCTTTGAAGAAATCTGGCACAATCGTTCGATTAAGAATATCAAGATATTTTCTAAGGAAACCGATGGAATCTTGAATCGTGCGGGTTATTATGATCAGGCAGGAGCACTGAAAGACATGGTTCAAAGCCATCTCTTACAGATGATGTCACTGATTGCGATGGAAGTACCCATGAGCTACTACTCTGAAGATGTCAAAAACGAGAAAGTCAAAGTGCTCAATCACTTGTCATTTGACAAAGATTCACTGATTTTTGCACAATATGATGGATACTTGAGTGAAAAAAACATACCCAAAGATTCGACAACGGAAACGTTTGTCTTTTTGAAACTCTTTGTCAATACGCCACGGTTCAAAGGTGTTCCTTTTTATCTGATGACGGGGAAAAAACTCGATAAGAAAGAATCTGAAATTGTCATCGAATTTGAAGAAACCAGTGAACAGCGCAAATGGAATTTGCCACTGTCAACGAATAAACTCAGAATCAAGATTGCGCCACTCGATGGGGTCGGATTGGTCTTGAATAGCAAGGTTCCAGGACTGACTGGCGATGTGGAAACGGTCGAACTCGAATACTGCATTGCATGTCATGCCGTAGGCAATTTGCCAGAAGCTTATGAAAAACTCATCAAAGATGCCGTGGAACATCATAAATCTCTGTTCACGCGTTGGGATGAAATTGAATTGTCATGGAAGTTCATTGACCAGGTCAAAAAACATCAGAAACATCCTGTAATCTATAAGGATTTGGAAGATCTGAAACCTTTGATCAAGGATTTGACCGGGGAGGATATGTAAGATGAAAACCTATTATGATGTTTCAATGACTGTCACTCCAGATATCCAAGTCTGGAAAAACTACGAAGCGAAAAAGCCTAAGTTCAAAGTGGTCGCTGACTTTAGCAATTCGGTGGTTCATGAAACCGAAGTAACTTTGAATTTGCATACGGGAACCCATATGGATTTTCCGCTCCATATGTTAAAGGATGGAAAAACCTCGGATACACTCGATTTATCCAAGTTGATTAGAACCGTC